>JALYHG010000067.1 GCA_030776725.1 Actinomycetota bacterium | reverse complement strand
CAGGAGGTCTACGAGCGGGCGGAGGACATCGTCGCCGCCTACGCAGATGCCACCGGCCAACAGAAGCGGGGCGCGGTCATGTTCGGCGACGAGATGATCGACGAGGCATCGCGGAAGATGGCGGCGATGAACGCCGAGAAGGGACGGGCCCAGGGACTCGAGGCTCGCGAGGTCCCCGACGACGTGCCGTTCCACGAGCGGGCTGGGTGGCGGGCTCGGGCCTACGGGGAGGCTGCGGCGAGCCGGGCGGAGGCAGGCTGATGGGCGCAGAACGCGAGTTCGGCCGGTTCTTCGAGGACTTCGAGGTCGGTGCTGTCTACAAGCACTGGCCGGGGAAGACCATCACCGAGGCGGAGGACATCCTGTTCTGCGCCATGACCCAGAACCAGCACCCGCTGCACTCCGACCGCAACTACGCCGAGCACGGCACCCAGTTCGGCCGCAACGTGGTGGTCGGCAACTTCGTGTACTCGGTGGTGCTGGGCCAGAGCGTCCCCGACGTCTCCGGACGGGCGATCGCCAACCTGGAGGTGGAGAACCTCAAGCACGCCAACCCCACCTTCCACGGTGACACCGTCTACAGCGAGACGGAGGTCCTCGACAAGCGCGAGTCGCGTTCCAAGGACGACCGCGGCATCGTTCGGGTCCGCACGATCGGGTACAAGCAGGATGGCACGGTGGTCTGCGAGTTCGTCCGAGCGGTGATGGTGCCCAGGCGCGGCCACGGCTACGAAGGCCACCCGGGAAGACCCGAACCACAACGCGACCAGTAAGGTTGCCCTGCGGGCCGACGGGGGTACGAGGAGGCACGACGCCATGCTCGCCGACATCATGACCAGGGACGTGCTGACCACAACCGCGGATGTCAGCGTGGCCGATGCAGCGCGACTGATGACCGAGCGCAACGCCGGATCGGTCTGCGTGGTCGACCGTGCCGGCAACCTCGAGGGGATCATCACCGAGCGGGACGTGCTCCGGGCGGCCGCGACGGGAACCGACCTGAGCAAGGTCGCGATCCGCGACTGGATGACCGGGGACGTGATCACCGTCGGTCCCGACGAGATCCCGTCGGAGATCGCGCAGGTCATGCAGGAACGCGGCTTCCGTCACCTGCCGGTCGTCGACCGGGACTCTTTGGTGGGCATCGTGTCGATGCGTGACCTGTGGCACTTCACGTTCCTCCCGCAGGAGCCCGACGACATGACCCTGCGGCACTGACCGCCCGGACTCGGTCGGTCCGGTCGCACGCCGCCGCGCTGCGCTGACCACCGCCCACGGAAAGGAGGCCACCTCTGACGGTGCGGCCACCGTGGGAACGAGAGGGGGGCGACACCCCGATCGTGGCGACCGCGATCCACGCCGGTCACGACCTGCGCGACGAGGTCCGCGAGTTGATCGCGTTGGACGACGCCGTCCGCCTCCGCGAGGAGGATCCCTACACCGACTTCTGGACGCGCATCGTGGCGACCAGGATCGTGGTGAACCGGTCCCGTTTCGAGGTCGACCTCAACCGACCGCGCAGCGGCGCCGTCTACCGCTCCCCGGAGGACGCGTGGGGGCTGCAGCTCTGGCGCGAGCCACCGCCCGACCCGGTGGTCGACGGCTCGCTCGGGCTGTACGACGCGTTCTACGCCGAACTGGAGATGCTGCTGATGGCGCTCGAGCGTCGCTTCGGCGGGTTCGTGGTGTACGACCTGCACAGCTACAACCACCGACGCGGCGGGCCGGACGCCCTGCCAGCCGACCCGGCCGGCAACCCGGAGGTCAACCTCGGCACCGGGTGGCTGGACCGCCAGCGTTGGGCGGCGCTGGTCGATCGCTTCGTGGCGGACCTGCGCGCGGCCGGGATCGGCGACCACCAGCTCGACGTGCGCGAGAACGTGCGTTTCGAGGGTGGTCACCTGTCGCGGTGGGTCAGCGAGCGGTTCCCCGCGACGGGTTGCTGTTTAGCGATCGACGTCAAGAAGTTCTTCATGGACGAGCACACCGGCGAGGTCGACGAGGACACGTGGACGGGGCTGCGTACGGCGCTGGCCGTCACCGTGCCCGGGGTCTTGGAGGAGTTCAGCCTCGTCGGCGGCGTGGGAGGCGGCGGGCCGTGACCAACGCCGATCCGGACAGCGACATCGCCGGTCTGGTCGATGACGTCTGCGCTCGGCTGCGCGCGGGAAGGTTGGTTCGCCTCGACATCCCCGGCGGCCGGGTCCACATCGACCGCCCCCAGCCGTTCCTGGCCGTGCACCGCACCGATGGGGGCGGTGCGGCGGGTGTCGAGCGGCTGGTCCGCAGCCACGGGTCGTACCTGGTCGTGGCCGACGACCGCCTTGAGCTGGCCCGGACCCTGACCCGGGCCGTGGCCGGGGAGTTGACCGACCGGTTCGGGTCGGTGCTGGTGCTGGAAGCGTGGGGAGGTTCTGAACACGGCGAGACCACGTTCCGTGTCCACGCGCCGGCAGTCGACGTCCCGGCGGTCACCACACTGTGCGAGGGGCTGGAGCAGGTCCAGGTCGCCGGGATCACGCCACGGGTGGAGCGGTGGGAGGCACGCGCACCGACCCCCCCGACGCTGCAGCCGGTGCTCACCGCCGACGATGTGCGCCGCCTGGGGTGCCTGTTGGTCGGCGTGGAGATCCCGCCGGTCTTCCGCGATCCGGAGTCCGGCGCCGAGCTGCCGCTGGTTCTCCGCGACCTGCAGGGCCAGCTGACGCGGGTGGTGCACGACGCGTTGTTCGTCTTCACGCAGGTCCAGACCAGCTACCGCCCGCTGGACGCCCGAGCGTTGGGGCGACGGATGGTGCTGGGCGCCGCCCGCGAGGTCGACGAGGAGCTCGCCGCGATCGCGACGGCCATCGACTTCCTCCTCGCTGTCACACCGGTCAACGCCGACGAGGCCTGGACTGCCTTCCAGGACGCTGGCTTCGACGTCGAGCCGGTGTTCCGGTACCGCCCGTTGTCGGTCGATCCTGAGGTGCTCAAGCGCCGCCTGTACGCGGTCCGGGTGGAGGACGTCGAGGATCCGACGCTCGCGACGCTGTTCCGGGCCAAACGCCGTGAGGTCGACCGGCGGATCACCATGCTCGAGGACCGCGGTTCGCCGGCGTTCCTCTACGGCAGCCTGCAGCTGCACGGCGGGGTCGATGACGCCCTACGGTCGCTCGCCGACGCGGTGCTGGCCCGCATCGACCCGGCGGCGACCGACGCGGCCGCCGACGCGTCGGTCGACGCGCAGGCGTTCGCCGCGGCCGCACGAGCCGAGCTCGCCCACTACCGCCGCGACGCGCCCGACCTAGACGCGGTCGTCACCGTCCGCGACGACGTGTCGGGGGTCCTGGTGTCCGAGGGCGACCTCCTGGTCGGCCGCCACCGCCGGTTCGCCCGCTCCCGGGTCGAGCCGCTGATCCAGCACGAGATCGGGACGCACGTCGTGACCCACGTCAACGGTCGTGCGCAGCCGCTGCAGCTGCTGCGGGTCGGCCTGCCCGGGTACGAGGCGACCCAGGAGGGGCTGGCGGTCGTGGCCGAACACGCGGTCGGTGGCCTGACCCATGGCCGGTTGGCGCTCCTCGCCGGCCGGGTGATCGCCGTGGACACCGTCGCCAGGGGGGCGACGTTCGTGGAGACGTGGCGGCGGCTGCACCACACCCACGGCTTCACGGCCTCGGTGGCCTTCACGATCGCGATGCGCGTGCACCGTGCCGGCGGGTTGACGAAGGACACGATCTACCTGCGCGGCCTCGTCGATCTGCTCGCCCACCTCGCTGGCGGCGGGTCGTTGGAGGCTCTGCTGGTCGGGAAGCTGCCGTTGGAGGCGATCCCGGTGGTCGATGAGCTGCGTGCGCGGCAGGTGCTGCGGCCGCCGCGACTGCGCCCGCGGTGGTTGGACCGCGTGGAGGCAGCGCCGCGGCTGGATGAGCTCCGCGCCGGTCGGTCGCTGCTGGAGCTGGTGGAGAGGATCGCGGCGTGAAGCTCGGCCTCCTGGTCAACCGCATCCCGACCGAACTGGCGGACTACTCCACCACGCACCTGGCGATGGCGGCGACCGCGTTGGGTCACGAGGTGTGGTACATGGACACCGACGACCTGGCCTACGACCCCGACGAGTCGATCCGGGCACGGGCGCAGCGGACCCCCGAAGGGGCCACGGACGATTCGGCGGCGTTCCTGTCGGCGGTGCAGCGGGGGGAGACGGAGTCGCAGCGGATCGCGATCGAGGACCTCGACGTGCTGGTGCTGCGTAACGACCCGGCGGAGGATTTCCTGGAACGTCCCTGGGCCCGGTCGGTGGGGATCATCTTCGGAGAGCTGGCCGCCAACCGCGGTGTCATCGTCGTCAACGACCCGACGGGCTTGTCGAAGGCCCTCAACAAACTGTACTTCCAGCACTTCCCACCCGACATCCGGCCGCGCACGCTGGTGACCCGCGACCCGGAAGAGGTCCGCGCGTTCGTCGCATCCCACGATGGCCGGGCGGTGCTGAAACCGCTGCAGGGTTCGGGCGGCCACGGGGTGTTCATGATCCGCCCGGAGGACGCCGCGAACCTCAACCAGATGATCGACGCGGTTGCCCGCGACGGGTACATCGTCGTGCAGGAGTTCCTCCCCGCCGCCGAGGAAGGCGACGTACGGATCTTCCTGATGAACGGCCGGGTGATGGAGCACCAGGGGACCTACGCGGCCTTCCGGCGGGTTCGGACCTCGTCCGACTTCCGCAGCAACATCACGGTCGGCGGTCAGCCGGCCGCGGCCGAGGTCACCGACAAGATGCTCGAGGTCGCCGAGGCGGTTCGTCCCAAGCTCGTGGCCGACGGCATGTTCCTCGTCGGGCTCGATATCGCCGGCGAGAAGCTGATCGAGGTCAACGTCTTCAGTCCGGCAGGCTTCTACAGCATCCACCAGCTGACCGGGGTCAACTTCGCGACGGACGTGATCGACGCGCTCGAGAAGAAGGTCCGCCACCTGCAGACCTACAGCCAGCCGTTCACCAACGCTCAGATAGCGATGCTGTAGGAGATCCGAGACGTCCTTCCCTACGGCGTCCGTGCGACGGTGACCATCTCGAGCATGCAGAAGTAGAAGTCATCGCGGTCCAGGATGTACTCGTCGGCCTCCGGGTCGAAGGCATCGTGCCAGCGACGCAGTTCGTCGCTCGACAGGTACGGGGCCGCATTCCGCGCGTACCAATCTGCATTGCCCGCGATGTACCGCTTGGCCTCTGGCTGGAGTGGCGCCGTCTTCTGGATGGCGTACGTGCGGGTTGTCACGTCCTGGAGCCCTGCTCTGACGAACAGTCCGTGCAGCTTTCGACCGACGAAGTTGTCGAACGGGGGATCGCGCGGCTTCTCGGCAAGCGCCCGGGCTGCCGCTCGGAGCACGGTCAGCGACAGTTGCACATCCAAGGGATGGAAGATGATGACCGCGCCGTCGAAGTCTTTGGCGATGATCCGTCCATCGGGACGAGTGACGCGTTTGTGCTCGTTGAGGAGGGCGGCGGCATCAGAGACGTAGCAGAGGCAGTTGCCGAAGAAGACCGCGTCGAAGGTGTCGTCGGCGAAGGGGATGCGGTAGAAGTCCGCGATCACGAACTCCGTGACGTCCTCGACGTCGGCACAGGCGTTGTTCACCGCGTGGTGGATCAAGCCGGGCGACAGATCGGCGCCGATGACCTTGCCGTCCGGGGCGACCTGCTGTGCCAGCAGCTCCGTCCACAGTCCTGGTCCGCAGCCCAGGTCCAGGACCACACCGCCCGGCTCGACCTCGAGGTCCTCGACCATCTGTCGCCGTTCGAGCTCCTTCGTGCGGTGATGGTCCACCAGCCAGTCGACCGCGGTGAGCTGCAGCCCCTGGTCGCCCTGGAACGAGTCTGCTGCTGCCATGAGCTCCCTCTTCCCTGCGCCCCTCGCTGCCACCCTATGCGTGTTGAGGTCGCACAACCGCCTCCGTCCTGACGAGTCCCTCCCCGGAGGCGTCACCACAACACAACGGGCGTCGGTTCGGGCGACGGTGTGGAGCTGGCGTCTCGAGCAGACATCCTGGGAGGAGCGCGCTCGATCACATCTCCACGTGGGCGGTCATACGCGGGCGGACGGTGAGCGCGTAGATCAGGGTCCCCACCGGCGGGAGCATCACCTGTACCGCGACCCATAGCCACTTGCGGTGGCCCACCATCCGGAAACGGTCCCGGGATTGCGCGGCTGCGTCGACGACGCCGGTCAGGACGAGGATCGCCCCGAACAGCCACAACGTCGCGTCCACGACCCTCCACCGGTTCGGCCGGGGCGAGGCTACCGTCGGTAGCATGCCCGGCCGGCCGCGTGCGGAAGCAGTCCCTTGAAGATCCTGGTCGCCGACCAACTCGCCGAGTCCGGCGTCGCCGCGCTCGCCATCGACCACGACGTCGACGTCAAGACCGGCCTGTCCAAGCAGGACCTGGTGTCGGTCATCCCCGGTTACGACGCGGTCGTGGTCCGCTCCGCCACCACCATCGACGCGGACGTGATCGCGGCCGGCGCCAACCTGAAGGTGATCGCCCGCGCCGGGATCGGCCTCGACAACGTCGACGTGGCCGCCGCCACCCGCGCGGGGATCGTGGTGTGCAACGCCCCGCAGTCCAACATCGTCTCCGCGGCCGAGCACACCGTCGGGATGCTGTTGGCGCTGGCGCGGAACATCCCGCAGGCCGACGCGGCGTTGCGTGCGGGACGCTGGGAGCGGGCCCGCTGGAGCGGGACCGAGCTGCACGGCAAGACGCTGGGTGTGGTCGGGTTGGGTCGCATCGGGGTGCTGGTCGCCCAGCGCTGCAACGCGTTCGGGATGAGACTGACCGCCTACGACCCCTACATCTCGGTCGACCGTGCCGCGCGGATGGGCGTGGAGCTGATCGACGACCTCGACGAGCTGCTGCGCCGCGTCGACTTCGTCAGCGTCCACCTGCCCAGGACCTCCGAGACGGTCGGTCTGATCGGCGCGGAGCGGTTGCGGCTGATGAAGCCCACCGCCCGGCTGGTCAACGTCGCCCGGGGCGGGATCGTCGACGAGGACGCCCTGTACGAGGCGCTCCGCGACGGGATCGTCGCCGGCGCTGCCCTCGACGTGTTCGCCGAGGAACCGACCACGTCCAGCCCGCTGTTCCAGAGCGACAACGTCGTGGTCACCCCCCACCTGGGCGCATCCACACGCGAAGCGCAGGACAAGGCCGGGGTGCAGGTCGCCGAGGCGGTGAACCTGGCGCTGTCCGGCGAGTTCGTCCCCACCGCGGTCAACGTTCAGGGCGGCGCCGTGGACGAGGCGGTCCGTCCCTTCCTCGAGGTCGGCGAGAAGCTCGGCCGGCTGTTCACCGTCCTGGCTGAGGGTGGCTTCGGCGGCGAGGTCACGATCGAGTACATCGGCGAGCTCGCCGGCGCCGACACCCGCGTGCTCGGATTGGCGGTACTCAACGGGTTGCTCCGCGACGTCGTCCACGAGCCAGTCACGTTCGTCAACGCCCCGCTCTTGGCTGAGGAGCGCGGCATCCAGCTGCGCGAGGTCAGCGACGCCCACTCCAAGGAGTTCATCTCCCTGGTGCGCGTGCACGGCCCCGACCGCGACGGCAACCGGGTACGCGTCTCGGGCACGGCGCTGCAGCCCAGCGGCCGCGAACGCCTGGTCGAGGTGTGGGGTGTCCCCGTCGACATCGAGCCGACGCGCTACATGGCCTTCTTCCGCTACGAGGACCGGCCAGGCATCATCGGGGCGGTCGGGACGATCCTCGGCGACGGCGACGTCAACATCGCCAACATGCAGGTCGGGCGGCGCGCCGCCGGGGGAGAGGCGATCATGGTCCTGTCGCTCGATCAGCCGGTCGAGCGCGACGTCGTGGACCGCATCACCGCCGAGATCGGTGCGTTCGAGGCTCGCGCGATCACCCTCGACTGACGCCCGCCCGGCGACGTCAGTCCAGGCCGTCGAGGAGCGCTCGCGTCACCGGCCGGAAGTGGCGGGGCGCGAGGTTGTCGTCGATCGGAAGCACCGCGTCGGTCATGCCACGGACCTGAGCGACCATGAGGGCGGGGTCGTTGACGTCCGCGATCGACAGTGTCTCGATCCCCCGTTCGATCGCAGCGCCTGCCCAGCCGTGGTCGGCGATCACCAGGTCCGGTTCGATCGGGTCGAGCGCGTCCAGGCACGCCTCCATCAACCCGCTGCGGTGGGTGTGGTACAGCTCCCCGCCCGACCACGCGACGGCGACCGCGTCGAGGTAGCGCACGCCGAGCTTGTGGTCACCTTGCTCCATCAGGTCGCGGACGTCGTCGAGGGGGGTCAGCAGCTCGCAACCCGCCGAGTCCAGCGCCCGCGCGACCGCCCCGTAGTGGGCCAGCAGGCCGGTGGGGTGGCCGGTGGCGACCAGGACCTGCGCTCCGCCGTCCGCTGCCGCCGCCAGGGAGCTGCGGTGGCGCTCGATCGCCGCGATCGTCGTGTGCGGCTCGATGCGCCCCGGACCGTCCTCGGGCAACCGGCGCGGATCGGCCCCACAGATCGCCGTCACCGCAGCCACCGCCTCCTCGGCTGACACGTCGAACGAGAACCCGAACGTGTAATCGATGTGGCCGTCGGCGAGCTTCTGGGCGTTTCCCAGCGTGCTGGACGGGGGCGTGGCGACGTCCCCGGTGAGACGGCTCGCGACCAGCGCGGCAGTCATGTCCATGTCGCGGGCGACCGTAGCTGCGCTGTCCGAACGTCGGCGCGGCCAGGCGTCCAGGTGCAAGGATGTGCCCCGACATCGCTGCCGAAGACGCTCGCAGGGGGAGAAATGGCTGTCGTTGCCCCGTCCGATGCCGCCGCCGACGCGCCGGAGGACATCACCGTCATCAGCTCCGAGTTCGACGACGGCGAGATCATCACGGCGCAGTACACCTGTGACGGTCGCGACGTGTCCCCGCCCCTGACGTGGGAGGACGTCCCTGACGGCACCGCCGAGCTGGTGGTGACGGTCGAGGACCCCGATGCGCCCGATGAGACGTTCGTGCACTGGATGGTGGCCGGCATCGAACCCACCTCACCGGGGATCCTCGAGGGCGGCTTGCCGGAGGGCGCCACGGTGGGCCTGAACGACTTCGGAGAGAGCACCTACAAGGGCCCATGCCCCCCGCACGACCACGGGCCGCACCGGTACGTCTTCACGGTCATGGCGCTCCGCGAGGGCACCCGGCTGCAGCCGCGGTTCACCGCCGAGAAGCTCTACGACCAGCTCGAGGACAACGTCCTGGCCAAGGGCGTGCTGATCGGTCGCTACGGACGCACCCCCCGCCCGCCGGTGAAGAGCGGGTAACCAGCACCGTCGCCCGGCCTCGACCCGGGCTGACCGCGGCTGCGAACGCCCCGACTGCCCAGGTCAGCGCATGCGCCCGATCGCCAGCAGACTCTGGCCGAACGGCACCCGCAGGAACCGCTCGACGAGGCGGCTGGCGGGGACGGTCACCGATTCGGAGATCCTCACGACGGCCGGGTCCAGCCGCGGGCGCCTCATCAGCCGCGATGCGACCAGCCAGTTCAAGGCTCCAAGCACGTTGAAGTAGCGCAGCTCCTCCACCGCGAAGCCGGCGCCCTGGAACAGCCTGACGATGCCGTCCTCGGTGTAACGGCGGTGGTGGCCGTAGCGAGCATCCAGCGAGCCGCTCAGTCGCGGGTGCGCCGGGACCAGCACACAGACGTGGCCGCCGATCCGCAGCATCCGGCCGGTCGCGCGGATGGCGGCCATGTCGTCAGCCCACAGCGGGAGCACATCGATCATCATCGCCGTGTCGAACTGGGCGTTCGCGAAGATCGTGTACTGCTCGAGGGGCCTCTGGGTCACCTCGACGTTGTCCAGGCCCAGGTCGGCGATGGCAGCGCACATCGCCGGATCCGCCTCGAGCGCGACCACCTCCGGGACGCGGCGGGCGATCCACCGGGTGTAGTTCCCGATGCCGGCGCCAACGTCGATGACCCGCCCTCGCAGCACCGAGCCGAACGCGTCGACGACCCACCGCTGGTAGCTCACGGCATCGCGGAGCAGTTCCAGGTCGTACCGCTCGATCTCGTCGTGTGCCATGACCTCCCCCCAGCCGGACCCTACCGGGGCCGGCGTCGCGGCGGGCCGGCGGGGACGCTCGGGGCCGCCCCGCGGCGACCGACACGGAGGTCGGCAGGGACACTGTGACCGTGAACCGGTGGCGGTGGGTGATGCGGATGGCGGCGGTGCTGGCCGCAGCCGTCGTCGTCACCGTGTTCGTGCAGCCGGTGCGGGTGCGCCTGGTCGCAGCGGTGACGGTGGCCGAGGCGTTGGACGTGCCGGTGGCCCGGCCGTTCGCCGTCTCGGTCGAGCGGCGGTCGGCCGTCGTCGGTGGTGTCTCGGGTGACCTCTACCACCCCGGGACATCGGCCCCAGGCGTGGTCCTGGTGCCCGGCGCGACACCGGCCGGGGTCGATGACGCCCGTGTCGTTCGACTGGCTTGGGCGTTGGCCCGTTCCGACCGGGCGGTGTTCGTCCCGGCCCTGGCCCTGTACGGGCAGGAGCTCCGCCCCGACGATGTCGACCGCATCGTGCTGGCGGCCGCTGCCCTCTCCGGGGATGACCGCGGCCCGGTCTCGCTCGTCGGGATCTCGTTCGGAGGTTCCCTGTGTCTCCTCGCCGCAGCCGACGCGCGCCTCGACGGCCGTCTGGCCCAGGTCGCCACCTTCGGCGCCTACTTCGACCTGATCGGGGTGGTCCAGGCTGCTACCACCGGGGTGTCGCTGGTCGGCGGCGACCGGATCGCCTGGGACGCCGATCCTCGTGCGTACGACATCGTCCGCGACCGCCTCATCCAGCTGTTGCCTCCGGCCCAGCAGCGGCCGGCGCGACGTGCCTTGGCCGGCGACGTCAACCCGGACCAGCTCACCCCGTCTGCGCTGGCCGTGTACCGGATCCTGACCAACGAGGACCCGGCGCGGACCCGGCCGCTCGCCGCGGAGCTTCCCGCGACCATCCGTCACCGCATCGCCGAGGTATCGCCGTCGTCGGTCGCGGAACGTCTCGACGTGTCGATCGTGGCTCTGCACGCCACCGACGATCCAGTGGTCCCCTTCGGGGAACTCCTGCGGCTCGGCGCCGCTGTCCCCCGAGCGGAGCTGATCACCGTCGACAGCTTCGATCACGTCGACATCGACCTGGCTTCGCCCGGTGGGTGGTTCGCCGCCGTCGACGACCTGTGGAACTCGTGGCGGTTCGCCACCGCCATACTCAACAGCCAGGAGGGCTGGTGGCCATGACACGGCAGCGCCGACCGGCCGCACCCACCGCGTCGCGGTGGGCAGCGGCGCGAGCCCAGGCTGGTTGACTGACCCGCGTGCAGGGATACGACGCTTCGACGTACGGCGAACGCTGGGCCGCCAACTACGACCAGTGGACGGTCACGAGCGGCATCGCGGCGACCACTGCGGCGGCCGTCGCCGGCCTCACCCAACTCCTGGACGACATCGGACATCCCTCGGGTCCCGCGCTCGAGCTCGGCATCGGGACCGGTCGGGTCGCACTGCCGCTGGCTGACCGTGGCGTGGCCATCCACGGGATCGACTCCTCACCCGCGATGGTGGAGCGGTTGCGGGCCAAGCCCGGCGGCCAGGACATCCCCGTCACGGTCGGCGACTTCGCCGATGTGGCGGTGGACGCCACGTTCCCGCTGGTCTTCGCGGTGTTCAACACCTTCTTCGCGTTGCATGATCAGGGATCACAGGTCCGCTGTTTCGCTGCCGTCGCCGAGCACCTGACACCCGGGGGACTGTTCGTGCTCGAGACGTTCGTCCCCGACCCGGCACGTTTCAACGATGGGCAGCGAGTGGCGGTCGGTGATCTCGACGTCGACAGCGCGGCGCTGGAGGTGTCGCTGCACGACCCGGTCCGCCAGCAGGTGCGGTCCCACCACCTGCACCTCAGCGCCGAGGGGGTGCGGGTCTTGCCGGCGGTGATCCGGTACGCGTGGCCGAGCGAGCTCGACCTCATGGCGCAGCTGGCCGGGCTGCAGCTCCGTCACCGCTGGGGGAGCTGGAGCCGGGCGGCGATCACCGCCGCGAGTCGCGTCCAGATCGCCGTGTACGACAAGCCGCGATCGGCGAACGCCAACAGCCGCCACCCGGATCCCGACTCGGCGTGGTGATCGTCACCTGCCCGTGCCACTACGCTCGCGCACCCGGGGCTCGGTGAGGAGCATCGCATGGCGGTCATCAAGACGATCGATCTGGTCGGCGTCTCGGCGGATTCCTGGCGCGACGCCGCGCATCAGGCGCTCGACGAGGCCAACCGCACCCTCCGCCACATCGAAGGGTTCGACGTCCTGGAGACCTCCGCGGTCGTGCGCGACGGTCAGATCGCTGAGTACCACACCCACGTGCGGATCAAGTTCCGCATCCAGCGCTAGGCGACATGCACCGGCACGGACGCGCGCCGACCCGGTCACCCGCCGGCGCAGCCGTAACGCCGTAGGCTCGTCCCGCCCGCTCCAGAAGGATCCACGTGCCCGCCACGATCATCGTCGGTGCTCAGTGGGGCGACGAGGGGAAAGGCAAGGCCACCGATCTCCTGGCCGACCGGACCGACTTCGTCGTGCGATACCAGGGGGGGAACAACGCCGGCCACACCGTGGTCGTCGACGACACCGTGCTGAAGCTCCACCTGATCCCGTCGGGGGTGCTCTACCCACACGTCACCCCGGTGATCGGTGACGGGGTCGTGGTCGACCCCGCCGTCCTGATCGAGGAGCTCGACGAGCTGGACGCGCGCGGTCTGGAGGCAGGCCAGCGGCTGAAGGTCTCTGGTAACGCCCACCTGATCATGCCCTACCACCGCGAGCTCGACCTGCTGATCGAGCGACGACTGGGGAAGGCCAAGCTGGGCACGACCCGCCGTGGCATCGGACCGGCGTACGCCGACAAGGCGTCGCGCGTGGGTTTGCGCTTCCAGGATCTGTTCGACGAGAACATCTTCCGCCAGAAGCTCGATGCCGCCCTCGAGCTGAAGAACCAGATCCTGGCCAAGGTCTACAACCGCCTGCCGATGAACGCCGACGAGATCGCTGAGGAGTACCTGGCCTACGCCGACCGCCTCAAACCCCAGCTCACCGATTCTGTGGCGTTGCTGCACGCGGCGTTGGAGGCCGGCAGGCACGTCATCCTGGAGGGGGCCCAGGGGACGCTCCTGGACCTCGACCACGGCACCTACCCGTTCGTCACCTCGTCGAACCCGGTCGCTGGGGGGGCCCTGACCGGTGCGGGCTTCGGACCGCGGCACATCGACCGGGTGATCGGCATCGCCAAGGCGTACGTTACTCGGGTGGGGACCGGCCCGTTCCCCACCGAGCTGACCGACACGACCGGTGAACGCCTGGTCGAGGTCGGCGGGGAGTACGGCACCACGACCGGGCGGCGTCGTCGCGCCGGGTGGTTCGATGCGGTGCTCGCCCGTTACGCAGCGCGCGTCAACGGGCTGACCGACCTGTTCCTCACCAAACTGGACGTCCTCAGCGAGTTCGACACGCTCCGGGTCGCGACCAGTTACCGCTACCAGGCGACCGAGTACCGCGACTTCCCCCCGCACCAGTCGATCTTCCACCACGCCGAGCCGGTCTACGAGGATCTACCGGGCTGGCGCGCCGACCTGACCAGCTGCCAGACCTGGGACGACCTGCCGGGCGCCGCCCGCGACTACGTCGATCTCGTCGAGGAGCAGGCCGGCGTCCCGGTCACGTGGGTGTCCGTGGGACCCGCCCGCCGCCAGACGCTGCTGCGGCGGGACCCGTCCGCGGTCGGGGAGAGGCGTGGCTGACCGGGTGCTGGTGATCGGGTCGGGTGCTCGCGAGCACGCCCTGGCCTGGCGGCTGGCCGGCTCACCGTCGGTCGCCGCGGTCGAGGCCGCACCCGGCAACCCCGGGATCGAGGAGCTCGGTGCCTGCCACGCCGTCGACCCGCTCCAACCGCTCGCGGTCGCCAGCCTCGCCGAGGAGCGCGCCGTGGACCTGGTCGTGGTCGGCCCGGAAGCGCCGCTCGTCGCCGGCGTCGCGGACGAGTTGCGCCGGCGTGACATCCCCGTGTTCGGCCCGTCCGCCGCCGCGGCGCGGATCGAAGGTTCCAAGTCGTTCGCGAAGGACGTGATGCAGCGCGCCAGCGTCCCAACCGCCAGGTACGGGGCGTTCACCGACGCCCGCGCCGCCGTTGAAGCGCTCGACCGCTACGACCCGCCCTTCGTGGTGAAGGCCGACGGGTTGGCGGCCGGGAAGGGGGTGGTGATCACCGAGACGCGGAGCGGGGCTGTCAACGCCATCGAGGACGTGCTGGTCCGCCAGGTGTTCGGCGAGGCCGGCAACCGTGTGGTGATCGAGGAGTTCCTGGACGGGCCAGAGGTGTCGGTGTTCGCCGTGTGCGACGGGGACGACGTCGTGCTGCTCCCGCCCAGCCAGGACTTCAAGCGGGCCAACGACGGTGACGAGGGACCCAACACCGGGGGCATGGGCGCCTACACGCCTGTGCCGATCTTCGACCTCGACGACGCCAAGGGGCTGACCGAGACCGTGTTCCGCCCGGTGCTGCGCGAGCTGAAGAGCCGAGGCTGCCCGTACCGGGGTCTGCTGTACGCCGGGCTGGTGCGCACCGACGAGGGGCCCCAGGTGCTGGAGTTCAACTGCCGTTTCGGCGACCCCGAGACCCAGGTGGTGCTCCCCCGGATCGTCAGCGACTTCAACGAGTTCCTCGCCGCGGCGGCGGATCCGCGGCGCGGAGTGGCGAGCATGGACGTCGAGCTGTCCAACGACGCCCACGTCACGGTGGTGCTGGCAAGCGGCGGGTACCCCGGCCGGTACGACGTCGGTTTCCCGATCGCCGGGCTCGGTGAGGTCGCGGCGCAGCACCCGGATGTGGTCGTGTTCCACGCTGGGACCCGACGCGTTGACGGCCAGCTGGTCACCGCAGGAGGGCGGGTGCTGTCCGTTACCGGGCGGGGCGCCGACGTCGCCGCCGCGCGGGCTGCCGCCTACGCTGCCGCGGATCGCATCGCGTGGGATGGCTTGCGTCGCCGTGACGACATCGCGGCCGGCGTGCGGTAACGGCGACAACGAGCTGCGACCGCTGGTGTGCGTGGCCCGCGGGACGCGACCGCGCGTGGACGTCGAACGTGAGGAGGTCAAGGTGGGAACCGCCCTGGTTGGGATCGTGATGGGGTCGCAGTCCGACATGGATGTCATGCGTCGGGCAGGCGACGCGCTAGAGGAGTTCGACGTGGCCTACACCATCCAGGTCACGTCCGCGCACCGCAACCCCGACGAGGTCAGCGCCTGGGCCAAGGAGGCCGTGGACGCCGGGTACCGGGTGCTGATCGCCGGGGCGGGGCGCGCTGCGCACCTGCCGGGGGTCGTCGCGGCCCACACGCCGCTGCCGGTGATCGGCGTCCCGATCCTGTCCGCGCACCTGGGCGGCGCCGACAGCCTGTACTCGATCGTGCAGATGCCTCCCGGCGTGCCCGTGGCCACGGTCGGCTTGGACGCCGCCCGCAACGCCGGGCTGCTGGCCGTCCAGATCCTCGCCACCGGCGACGAGACACTCCGCGACCGGTTCGTCGCGTACAAGCGGCGTCTGGCGGAGGAGTCGCGGCGCCCCAGGCAGGGTGTCGGGTTCACGGCGGGGGGTGGGCGGTGAGCCTCGAGGGGCTCGCACACCTGCGCTCGGGGAAGGTCCGCGACCTGTACGCGGTCGGTGAGGACCGTCTCCTTCTCGTCGCCTCCGACCGGGTGTCCACGTTCGACTGCGTCCACCCCACACCGATCCCCGACAAGGGCAAGGTGCTGACCGGGCTGTCACAGTTCTGGTTCGACCGCACCCGCGACATGGTCGGCAACCACCTGGTCTCCACATCGGTCGACGACTTCCCGCCACAGACGCAGGCACACGCCGACGCGCTCAGGGGCCGCACCATGCTGGTGCGACGCACCGAGGTGATCCCGTTCGAGTGCGTCGCTCGGGGCTACCTCACCGGATCGGGGCTGAAGGAGTACACCGCCTCCGGCCGGGTGTGCGGCATCCCTCTGCCCCAGGGGCTCGGTGAGGCATCTGAGCTGCCCGAGCCGATCTTCACGCCGGCGACCAAGGTCGAAGACGGCCACGACCAGAACGTGACCTTCGAGTACATGGCCGGTGAGCTCGGCACTGCGCTCGCCGGCGAGCTGCGTGAGCTGACGTTGGGCCTGTACCGGTTCGGCCGGGATCTGGCGCTCGAGCGGGGCATCATCCTGGCAGACACCAAGTACGAGTTCGGACTGGCAGACGGCCAGTTGATCCTGATCGACGAGGTGATGACGCCCGACTCGTCGCGCTACTGGCCAGCGGAGGGCTACACCCCCGGCACACCACAGCCGTCGTTCGACAAGCAGTACGTCCGCGACTACGCCGCCTCGACCGGGTGGGACAAGACCCCGCCCGCGCCCGAGCTCCCCGATGAGGTCGTGGCACGCACGCGTGAGAAGTACGTCGAGGCCTACGAACGCATCACGGGCGGAACGTTCGACGAGTGGCTACGACGCTAGCGCCCACCGGAACGGACAGGAAACCTCATGCCAACGCCACATCGGTTCGCGGTCGTCCTCGCCGCGCTCGCCGCCGTCACCGCGGCTTGTGGCCGCAGCGACGGCGGGAACCCGGCCGCGCTGATCGCCGCGGTTCCCGATCGCGTCGCGGACGCCGGCAGTGCCCGCTTCACCATGGAGATGACGATGCGGTCGCAGGATCTGCCCGGAGGCTCGGCGACGATCACCGGGGACGGCCAGGGCCGGTTCGATCGCCAGCTGATGCAGATGACGATGGATATGGGTGACGTGTTGCAAGGCATGCCGGGAGCTGCGGACAACGGCTCGGTCGAGATGATCCTCGACGGCGACATGATGTACATGCGGATGCCGTTCCTCGAGCCGATGCTGCCCGCCGGCAAGCGTTGGGTCGCCATGGACCTCGAAACGGTCGGTAAGCAAGCGGGCGTCGATCTGCGCGCCCTGATGCAGGCGAGCCAGAACAACGACCCGAGCTCGACCCTGGAGATGCTCCGTGGCGTCTCAGAGGGCGACGTCGAGGTCGTGGGGCAGGACAACGTCCGTGGCGTGTCGACGACCCACTACCGCGCCACGATCGATCTGGAAAAGGCGCTTGCGGCGGCGCCCGAGGACGGTGCCGATCAGATCCGCGCACTGGTGCAGCAGGCCGGGGTCCCCAACCGTCTGCCCGTCGAGGTGTGGATCGATGACGATGGCCTGTTGCGCCGCTACGTCCAGACGATCGAGATGACGGTCGAGGGAACGGACCAGCCGATCGGCCAGAGCCTCACGATGGAGATGTTCGACTACGGCGTCCAGGTCGACGTCGAGCGTCCGCCGGCCGAACAGACCATCGACGTGCGTGAGTTGACCCGCCCCGCAGCCTGACGTCGCCGGCCGGACCGCCTTCGAAGTCGACGCGCGCGGCCATCGGCGCAGGATGTCGACCGTGGACCGCGACCAGCGGCGACGCTACGGTCGCCTGACGTGAGCGGTTCAGAGCCTGATCGCCTATCGGCTCGGTCGGGCCAGGCGTTGCCGACGCGTCGGCGCGTCCAACTGGTCGGTGGCACCTACGAGCCGTGGCCCAGCTACGACACCGCGTTGACGCGGGCGCTGCTCCTGCGGGTGTCATCGGGGGACGCGCCAGAGACCATGCGCCTGTACCAGCCACGCGCCACCGTCTGGTTCTCCCGACAGGACAGGCAGCGTCCCGGGTTCGCATCTGCAGCTCTGCGTGCGCGGGCGGCCGGTTTCGCGGTTGGGGAGCGCTTGGCGGGTACCGCCACCGTCTCGGTGCACGACGGGTGCGTGATGTTCGACCACTGCGTCCCCGACCAAGAACCGCAGCGCCATGAGACGCAACGGTTCGTGGAGAGTTCAGCGATCGTGGCTGCGTGTCTCCGCGGCATCGGTATCGACGCCAGGATCGGGGAGGTCGAAGGTGAACCGAGCCCGGGGCCCTACAGCGTGAACGCCCGCGGCGCGGTGAAGTTGGCGGCGCTCGCGTACCGGTCGGTGGCGGGTGCGTCGCTGATAAGCGGCATCCTGTTCGTGCGGAGCAGCGAGCAGCTGCGGGACGTGTTGATCGACGTCAACGACGCCTTGGGGATCGACTGGGATCCGCGGACGCTCGGGGGCATCGAGGACGAGATCGGCGAAGCTGACACCGCCGCCGTCGGTGACGCGCTGGTGGAGGAGATCCAGAGTCGGCTGGATGCGGTCGAGGGCAGCTTCGAGGAGGGGAGCCTGGCGCTCGCCGTTGCCCTCGAGCCGGAACATGTCGACCCGGACGGCGCAGGCGAGGCGGGGCGCATGTAGCAGCTCTCCGAGCAGCCTCTCCTCGTCCTCGAGCGTCGCCGGCCGCCCGGCGCGGTGCCGGCCTACCGT
>JALYHG010000066.1 GCA_030776725.1 Actinomycetota bacterium | reverse complement strand
CCGCCGTGGCGGCGCCACCACCCGCGACCAGCTCGATGACCCGCAGCCGGTAGAACTCGTCGGCGTCGGGCGGGGGCTCCTCGTGGCGGTACGCGACGTACCCGTCCAGCTCGCCGTCGTCATCGAGTGCCGCGTACACGTAGGTGTGGTCGTGGCGGGTGAGGTGGTCGAGGATGGTGCGCCAGCGGTCTCCGGTGCGGTCGGTGAACCCGTCGGTCGTCGCCGCCACGCGGTCGTAGACGGCTCGGACCCGGTCCAGATCGGCGTCCACGTCCACGCCCACGACCTGCACCGGGGGGCGCGGCAGATCGGCGAGCGTGCGAAGGGGCAGGCGTCGGCGCACCCGCGCCCCGGCCAGCTCCCACCCCAGGCGTCGGTAGGGGACGTTGGTGGCCGGGTACAGCGTGCTGATCACCTGGCCACGGTCACGCATCAGCGACAGGGCCAGGCGCATCAGCCGCGACGCCACCCCGGTGTTGCGGTGCTCGGGCGCGACCGCGACGCTCGCGAGGCCACCCATGGGGACCGACCGCCCGCCGAACCACTGCCCCAACGGCAGGACCGCCAGCGACGCGATCAGCCGGTCGTCGACGAAGGCACCCAGGTGCTGGTCGGGACGGAAACGGGTGAGGTACCGATCACGGTCGCCCGCAGGAACGTTGAACGCCTGGGCGCGCAAGGCGAACGCCGCCTCGGCGTCGTCGACGCTCAGGGGACGCTGGTCGCTGATCACCGCACCAGGCTAACCACCGCTCTGAGCCGCGCGTCGTCGGCCGGCGTGGGAGGATGCGCCGCGACGACACGATGCCGAGGATGCCATGGCCAGCGACGACCCGCTCTCGTACGCCGCCGCCGGGGTGGATCTGGCGGCCGCCGACGCCGCCGTCGAGCGGCTGGGACCGTTGTTGGACAACGCCCGCCGCCCGGAGGTACTGGGCGGGATCGGTGGCTTCGCTGGGCTGTTCGCCTTGGATGCGCGACGGTGGCGCGAACCGGTCCTGGCCAGCTCCGCCGACGGGGTCGGGACCAAGGTCGAACTGGCGCGCCAGCTCGACGTCCTCGAAACGGTCGGACAGGACCTGGTCGCCATGGTGGCCGACGACCTGGTGGTGACCGGCGCCGAACCGCTGTTCCTCCTCGACTACCTGGCGGTCGGTCGCCTGGATCCCGACCGTGTCGAGCGGATCGTGGCCGGCGTCGCCGAGGGCTGCCGCGTCGCGGGGTGTGCTCTGGTCGGCGGCGAGACGGCCGAGCATCCGGGCAGCATGGACGACGACGCCTTCGACCTGTCGGGCTTCGGTGTCGGGATCGTCGAGCGCGCCGACCTGCTGGGCCCCCACCGCGTCGAGGTCGGCGACGCACTGATCGCCATGGCAGCCAGCGGGCTGCACGCCAACGGCTACAGCCTGGTCAGACGAGCGGTCGCGGACGTCGATCTGTCGGCCAGCCACGGCCTGCCGCGGGCGCTCGGCCAGGAGCTGCTCACCCCGACACGCATCTACGCGCGGGACTGTCTGGCGTTGGCCGCGGCGCTGCCCGTGCGGACGTTCTGCCACATCACCGGAGGGGGCCTGGCCGGCAACCTCGCCCGCATCCTGCCCGAGGGCCTCGGCGCCCGGATCGACACCTCGACGTGGGAGCGACCCGCCGTGTTCGGCGTCGTCCAGCGTCTGGGGCGCATCCCCGACCAGGAGATGTGGGCGACGTTCAACCAGGGCATCGGGATGGTGGCGGTGGTGGCCCCATCGGCGGCCAACGACGCGGTCAACTTGCTGGCGGGGCGCGGCGTGCCCGCCTGGGTCGTGGGCCAGGTCAGACCGGCCGGCGGGATCGCCATCACGTGACACGCGTGCAGCAGAACGGTCTGGCGTCACCGTCTCCGGCTGCGGAGGTAGAAGGTGCGCAGGCGACCGACCGAGGCGATGCGCCGTTCGGCGACGCGCTCGGCCGCCAACTCGGTGGTGACGTCCAGTTCGCGGGCGAGGTCGAAGATGTCACGCAGGGTCTGGCCGATCCGGTCGGCGCAGCGGAGGGTGCGCTCCTCCGAGTACCCGCCGGGCTGTAGCTCATCGGAGACCTGGATCAGTCCACCGGCGTTCACCACGTAGTCGGGGGCGTAGAGGATGCCGCGCTCCTGGAGGCGCCCGGCGTCCTCGACGGTCGCGAGCTGGTTGTTCGCCCCACCGCAGATCGCGGCCACCTGGAGTCGGTCGATGGTCTGCTCGCTCAACACCGCGCCGAGCGCGTTGGGGGAGAGGATGTCGGCGTCCACCTCCAGGATGTCGACCGGATCGACCACCTCCGCCCCGGTGCGCGCAACCACGCGGTCGACCGCGTCGGCGTCGATGTCGGCGACGGTCAGCTTCGCCCCGGCGTCGGCCAGGTACTGAGCCAGACGTCCGCCGACCTTCCCGAGCCCCTGGATGGCGACGTGGCGCCCATCGAGCTGATCCGAGCCCCACAGGTGCTCCGCAACCGCTCTGGCCGCGACGAAGACGCCGTAGGCGGTGGTGACGCCGCTGTCTCCGGACCCGCCGTGGGCGCGATCCATCCCCGTCGCCCACCGGGTCTCTTCGGCGACGACCGCCATGTCGTCCGGGTACGTGCCGACGTCGCAGGCGGTGATGTAGCGGCCGTTGAGCGACTCGATCGCGCGGCCGTAGGCCCGCAGCAGCGGCTCGGTCTTATCGGTCTCCGGGTCGCCGATGATGGCTGCTTTCCCCCCGCCGAGGGTCAGGCCCGCGCAGGCCGCCTTGTACGTCATCGCCTGGCTGAGCCGCAGCACGTCGACCAGCGCCGCCTCCTCGTCCGGGTACGGAAAGAACCGCGTTCCGCCCAGCGACGGTCCGAGCGCCGTGGAGTGGATCGCGATGATGCAGCGCAGGCCCGCGTCCTCGTTGGAGGTGTACACCACCTGCTCGTGGCCCTCGAGCAGCGAGAGCGGCCCGTCCACCTCCCGCCCTCCTAGGTCCTCGGTCCCGTCCGTGGCGCCAGCGGTGGCCACACCACTGTTCGCCACCACGGGGCCGATGCGGGCGTAGGCTGGGAGCGTACGCGCGCGCCGAGCCGCCCGTGCCCGGGCCGCGTGCCGCGCCATGGTGCCGTGTGCGTACCTGCGGCTGTTCGAGCCGCTCGACGCTTTCCCGCCCCCCGAGCGGGAACGCTGGAGACGCTACGTCGCCGCAGACGACGGTGTCCCGACCTCGTCGGCGCTACAGAAGGAAGCGACCGCCGCCTCGACCCGGCTGGTGACCCGGCGAGCACCGACCGAGCCGCCCACGGCGCTGGTCCGCAGGGTCGCGGATCAGGTCCACGTGTGCCCGCTGCAGCTGGCACAACGGCACGCGGCGGCGCTGCTGGCGTTCCGGGAGCAGGTCCCCGACCCGGCGGCCGACCAGTTCTTCTCACGGGAGGAGGTGCGGGCGGCGGTCGCGGCCGTGGACCGGCTGATGCGTCCACCGCACATCCGCGAGGCCGCCTGGGAGGTGCCGCTGCAGTGGTTCGCCGCGTTCGACGCCGCGGAGCGGCGCTTCCGTGCGCCGTCCGCGGGCCGGTCGCCACGCTTGACGTACCTCACCACGGTGGAGGCGGCCCTCGACCGGCTCGACCGGGCGATCGGTGTTGTGGAAGCCAGGGTCGACGACGGGGGCGGGATCGTGGCCGCCCTGGCCGAGCTCGTGGACTGGCTCGCGAACTTCCACGACGACAGCCTGTTGGAGCTGGATTACGGCGGTCTGGCAACGACGATCCCGGCCGGCGACCTGGCCACCGACCTGTCGTGCGAGGACCTGTGGGAGACCATCGACAACCTCGAACGGGGCCACGCCTACCTGGCCGTCACCGGGTACGAGGCTCTGCAGGGCCGTTGGCAGCTGTTGCGGATCCGGTGCCGAACCAACTGACACAGAGCAGCGCGAACACGACGAGTACGGTCGTGGTTGCGCGTCGTAACGCCCGAGGGCTCGTCGGCGCTCACCCCTCCCGAGGACTAGTCCGTTGCGGCCACAGGAAGATGGCACGAAGCAGGCATAGCGCCCGAGCGTCGCGCGACCGACTCCCTAGGCGACGCCAACGTCTAGAGAGAGGTCTGACAGTGCAACGCCGAGGTGACGACGAAGAGGAACTGCTGACGCCGGGACAGGTGGCCAAGCGGTTCGGGGTGAACCCCAAGACCATCACGCGGTGGGCGGACGCTGGGAAACTCACGGCGATCCGCACGCTCGGCGGCCACCGCCGCTACCGGGCGTCGGAGGTCGAGGCCCTGCTCGAGCAGAGCGTGGAGCCCCGCCGGGAAGACGAGGGCGACGGGGCCCGGTAAGCGGCGGGCTCACGCACGGGACACCGTCGCGCGCAGCAGCCGTTCCAGGTAGGCCGCGTCGCCGAGCCGGCGCCGAAGCTCACGTTCCAGGGCCGCGATCGGGTAGAGGTTCTGCGGGGCGCGCGGCTCCTTGTGCGGCTCGGACGCGAAGCGAGGCAACGTCACGCACGTGCGATCCGCCAGTGTGCGCGCTGCCGCCAACGGTAGGTCGGCAGCGGCCTCACAGCGCACGACCCCGGCCCAGGGGTGTCCGGTTGCTCCGGGCAGCCGCAGGTACCAGCAGTACCGGCTCCACGTGGTCTGGGTGACGAACAGAGGGGTGCGCTGCCCGGCGTGCAGGCAGGCGACCACCTGGTTCGCGCTCGGCGAGAGGTACCGCACGTGGTGGGTCTTGATGTACCCGATCGCCGCGTGCACGTCCTGACGCTCGCGCAGGGGCCCATCGATCACGATCAGGTCCGATCGTGGCGCCTGCCGGGCAACGGCGATCTCGAGGTCGCGCATGCGTTGCTGCAGGCCCGCGTCGAGCCGGGCCGGGTCGTCATCGGCGACGGCCAGCGGGGCGTAGGTGCCGGCCGATGTCTCCAGCGGCTCGGCGCCGGCCGTGGTTATGAGACCGCGGCGGACCTCGACGCGTTCGATCGTGGCGTCCGTGTCGCAACAGGCCACCCCCGCCGCGAACGACGCACACAGCCCCGCGCGGGCGGTGCCATCCTCGGCGGTCAACCACACCAGCGCATCGACGCGGCGGATGCCGTCGACGAAGCGGACCTGGGCGGCGGCCGACACCGACGGGTCGGGTTCCAGCGGTCGCCACTTGGCCGCGGGCAGTTCGACCTGTTCGTCCACGACGGCGTCGGACGCTGCGGCGGCGTCGACGTCGAACGGGCTGCCGTACCCGGGTGACCACGACTCGATCGTGATGCGCCTCATGCCGGCACCTTGTCGACGGTCGAGCTGCTGGCGACCTTCCGGACCTCGTAGCGCACGGGGACGCGTTCGGCTAGCTCGCGGACGTGGGTGACCAGCCCGACCATCCGCCCGCGCGCCCCGAGCTCCTCGATGGCGGCGGCGACCGTGTCGAGCGTGTCAGCGTCCAGCGTCCCGAAGCCTTCGTCGAGGAAGAGGGCGTCGAGACGGGCCGAACCGTGCGCCGCCAGATCCGCCAGGTGCTCGGCGAGCGAGAGAGCCAGCGCCAGCGACGCCAGGAACGTCTCGCCGCCTGACAGGGTGCGCGCCGGTCGGCGTTCGTCGGCGTTGCGATGGTCGACGACCTGGAAGGCGCCGCTGTCGTCGAGGGCGAGCGAGTACGCCCCGTCCGACAGGTCACGCAGGATCGTCGACGCTCCGGCCAGCAGCCGACGGAGTGCCCGCGCCAGCAGCCACCGTTCGAAGTTCCGCGCGTCGAGGTGCCGGCCGAGGGTCCGTGCGACCGTGGTCGCCTCGGCGGCAGCGCGGCGCCGCTGGCGGACCCGTACCGCTTCGGCCAGGTCGCGCTCGAGACGCTCGAGGGT
>JALYHG010000065.1 GCA_030776725.1 Actinomycetota bacterium | reverse complement strand
TCCTGTCGCTGCTGCTGTCCACCTACGCCGTCGTGGTGTTCGCGTCCCTGGCCGCCGCACTCGGCGCGTTCTTCATCGAATCGCGCGCCGAGAGGGCCGCGACCGAGGAGGCCGGACCGCAAGGCGAGGGCTGACCGGCGGGGCGGCCTTGGCCGTCGAGACACCGGTCGCGCCGACGACCTGACGCGGAGCCGTCACGTCGGCGACGTCGCAGAGGCCGTGACCGGCTGCCCGATGACCGAGCGGTACACGTCGAGGACGGCCCCGGCGAGGACGTCCCACGAGTAGCGCTCGGCCGCCCGAGCGGCGTTCGCGGCCAGACGCCGAGCCAGGCTCGGATCGGCCAGCACCGCTTCGGGCGCCGCAGCCAGCGCCGCCGGGTCCAGCGGTGGGACGAGCAACCCGGTGGCGCCGTCCTCGACCACGGTCGCGACGCCGCCCACGTCGGTCGCGACGACCGGGGTCGCTGTGGCCAGCGCTTGCACCAGCACGGATCCCATCTCCTCGTACAGCGACGGCAGGACGAGGACATCCGCATGCTGCAGCATCGCCGGGACGCTGGCGTAGGGGATGAACCCGGTGAAGGTCATCCGGTCGGTCAGATCCAGGTCGGCGACCAGACGCGTGAGCTTGCCCCGATCGGGTCCGTCGCCGACGATCACGACTCGGGCATCGATCCCGAGGATCGCCGCTGCCCGGATCAGCGTGTCGACCGACTTCTGCGGGACGAGCCGCCCCACGTACACCACTCGGGGATGGCCGACGTGCGGGAGTGGATCCCGTCGGGGACGGCGGTGCGAGGCGAGATCCACCCCCGACGGGATGACGTGGATCCGGTCCGCATCGATCCCCCCGTCAGAGAGCTTGTCAGCGGTCGCCTCGGTCAGCGTGATGACCGCGTCGGCGCGACGTAGGACGGCCCGCTCGAGCGGGGCGCCGACGAGCGCGACGGCCGCGCTGCGCGCCCCGACCGGTTGGAGGGTGTGTTCGACGCTGCAGTGCACCGTCACGATCAGCGGGCAGCCGCTGCGGCGGGACGCTGCCAGGGCGAGCGGGAGCGCCGCCAGATCCTCCCCCTGGTGGGCGTGGACGAGGTCGGGGCGGTGGGGGTCCGCGAGGAGCCGCGGCAGTGCTTGGGCCGTCCACAGCTGCCTGAGGTGGGCGGTGCGGACACCGAGGCGGTGCACCGTCGCTCCGTCGACGCGCTCGACGGTTCGCGGGCCCGACAGGCGGGATGTGAGCACCGTCTGGGTCACTCCCCGCCGGTCGAGGTGGCGGGTCAACAGATCGGTGTGGGTCTGCATCCCTCCGACCGGGTCGAACCGGGCCGCACCGTCGTGGACCGATGTTGGTGCGAGCTGGAAGACAGAACAGACCCGAAGGACGTGCACCGGCACCTCAACCAACGTCCGTGGGAGCATCCACGACGACTCCGGTCACGGCCTTCGCGCTCGGCGGGACGCCGTCGATGGGCCACGGACCCACGCCGCAGGCCGAACGCATGCCGCCGGACGTCAGCGATGTTCCTCGACGGCCTCAGCGAGCTCGTCCTTGTCCATCTTCGAGCGGCCTTCGATGTCGAGGTCCTGTGCCTCCTGGTACAGGTCATCCTTGGTGGGTTCCTGCCCGCCCCGCTCGGCGGCCTGCCGCATCCGATCGCCCAGCTCCTGCAGCGCATCGTCGCCCAGCCCGTCGCGCACCTGCGGGAACAGCTCCTGTTCCTCCTCCTGGACGTGGTGTTGGACCTGTTCCTGGATGACGCTGATCTTGGCGTCGAAGCGCTCGTCGGAGGGGTCGGCGTCGGTCACCTCCTGCAGGAGCAGCTCGACGGCGTGGTGTTCCTCCAAGTCCTCGAGGAGCTGGTCCTCGAGGTCGGGGATGCGCTCGCGCACCGTGGGGTAGAAGAACCTCTCCTCGAGCGTGGTGTGCAGCTTCAGGTCCTCGACGATCTCGTTGGCCAGCTCTTGGCGCTGTCCGGTGCCGCTGGCCTGCTCGTACTGGTCGAACAGCTGCTCGACCTGGCGGTGCTGTTGGGTGAGGAACTCGATGGCATCCACGGCATCTCCCGTTCTCGGCAAGTGGACTAACGGTGCCGGCCGGTCGTGGACGTCGGGCTGGACCCACCGTGTCCGGACGCCCCCCACCCCGAGCGGCACACTGGCCGTTCGCGCAAGACTCCGTCCGTCGCCGACCGGTCACCCGACGTCCGTCGGGCGTCGACCCGTGGTGGTCGGGTCCACGTCGGTCGACCAGTCCCAGGAGTACTGGTTGACCAGCGCCCGGAGACGCGCTCGGCGGTCGGCGAGATCGTCGACCGCGGACACGAACGCGTCGTCGTCGACGAGTTGGTCGCTGATCCGGCGCAGCGAGGACAGGTCGGGCGGTGGCGGTGGCGGCGGGATGTCGACCGACAGTCGCAGGGTGTTCATGAACTGGTCGACCGCCTCCCGGGCGGGTCGGACCAGCGTGGGATGGGGTTCTTCGAGCCCGCGCTCGACGATCGTGATCAGCTCGTCGAACATGGCGACGTTGCGCGGGATCGACGCGCCCCGCCGTCCGACGTGGAAGTAGTACAGGACGGGGAGCGACAGGTGGTCGTGCGCGATCAGCGCCAGGTCGTCGGTGATGGTGATGATGTGGCTGGGCAGGTCGCCGAGCTGGGGCTCACCGAGCGCGGCGGCGACGGCGTCGACCGGCGAATCCCCCAGCCCGTCGATGCGTGACGCCAGCGCCCGCTCCCGGGAGACAGCGGTCACGACCTGGAAGATGTAGGTGACGGCGAGCGTGAACATCGCCAGGCCGAGGAGCGCAGCGACGTTGTTGGCCAGCTGCCACACCGGCGCTCCGGCGGTGTACCCGGCGCCGGCTCCTGACAACGCCCCGGCCGCGTAGGCGACCTTGGCGAGAGCGGGGGCGGGCTGCTGCGACGCCGCGTCCACCACGGACCCGTGGCTGGACAGGAACACCAGCGACCACCCCGCCCAGACCAGAACCACCCACGTCACCGGGACGCTGAGCGCGATGGCGTACCCCGCGAGCTGCAGGGTGCGGTGGCTGCGGTCACCGCGGACGACCGGCCGCCACATGTGGTGGGCCGTCACGTCGGTGAGCGGCCCACGCCCGCCGGCCACCGCGATCGTGGTCCACACCAGATCGGTGACGCCGACGACGATCAGGGCGGATCCGGCGATCAGCAGCAGTGCCTTCACGGCGCACCACTCACGCCAGCATGCTGTTGGCCTGTGCCGCCATCAGCAGCAGGCCACCGTCCACGACGAACGACTCCCCGGTCACGTACGACGCCTCGGGTGATGCCAGCCAGCGGATGGCGTGCGCGATCTCGCCGGCGTGGCCGGGACGGCCCAGCGGGATCCCGGGCCGTGGGTTGTCGGCTGGGTCCTGGTCCTGCTGGCCGGTCATCTTGGTGGAGATCTCACCGGGGGCGACGGCGTTGACGGTGATGGCGTGCTCAGCAAGTTCCAGGGCCGCCACCTTGACGACGAGGCCCAGGCCCCCTTTGGCGGCGCAGTACGCGACCGACCCAGCCAGTGGGACGTGCTCGTGCACGGACGTCACGGCGATGATGCGCCCGCCGCCGCGGTTGCGCGTCATCCGGCGCGCCGCCGCCTGCATGCACAGGAACGCCCCGGTCAGGTCGACATCGAGGACGTGTCTCCAGGCGTCAGCGTCGTGGTCCAGGAACGGTGCCGAGTGCCCGCCCCCGGCGTTGTTGACCAGGACGTCCAGGTGACCGAGTTCGTCGGTGAGCTCGTCCACGACCGCAGGGCCCGCGCCGGGATCGACCAGATCGAGGTGGCGGACCGCCACGCGACGCCCGGTGGCGCGGACCTCCTCGACCGTGCCGTTCAGGCCGGCCTCGTCCTCGTGCCACGTGATGCCCACGTCGTAGCCGCTGTCGGCCAGCGCGACGGCGGTGGCCTTCCCGATGCCTGAGCTGGCCCCCGTGATGATCGCGGTCCGTGCCACGCGACGTCCTTCCTGTCACCGCTACCGGCTATCTGCTCCCGCGATGCCGTCATCGCGTCGGGCGCGGTACGCCCACTCTGGCGTCCACCCCGGGGGAGAACAGCACGTGGGGGGCCCCATCGGGCGGCGTGAGCCCGGCGGCGACCAGCAGATCCTCGGACAGGTCGACGACGCGTGCGTCCCGCAACGGCCATGGCTGGTGCTCGACCGGGACGGTCAGCAACGTGGCCAACATCCGGGTGAACAGCTGCCAGCGCCCCACCAGGAACACCTCGAGGTCGCTGACGTCATCCCGGGTCAAGTGGTCGCCGACGTCCAGGTCGAGCCGCAGGTGCGGCCGGTGGCGGCCCCCGCGACGGGCCAGGTACCGGACACTGTTGCCGTCGCGCTGCACCGAGATCGACGCTCGCCGGTACGCCAGCCCCAGCGTGGCTCTCGCGGCCACCACGACCGCCGCCCGGTTGAAATCGAGGCTGAAGAACCACAGCCCGTCGGTGCCGTCCGTGCGGCGCACGTACGTGCGCACGTTGACCTCATCGGCTCCGAAGTGTGGTGTGGGGACGACCGGGAGCGCCTGCGAGGTCAAGGTGAACGGTGTGATCCCGACCCACGCGCTCCCGTCGAACGTGTCCACCTGCAACCCGGGCGGCAGCAACGCCTGCACCGTCTCCGGCGGGTAGCGCCAGTGCAGGAACGTCAGATCACGCCAGCGCTGGTGGATGACCGGCAACCGCACGTGGTGGTCCGGGTGCCAACCGGCCACGGTTCAGCGTCCGGACGCGACCGCACCGGCGAACGACTGACGAGCGACGTCCACGCGCCGCTCCTGCAGTGCTCGGTGCTGGTCTTGACCACGGCGGATCAGACGGTCGAGGTCGACGTCGGCGGGCAGCGCGGTCGGTGGCAGCGCTGCGTCGAGGTTGCGCCACAGGTTGAGCTTGGCCTCGACGGCGACCGCGAGCGCGTCGATCTCGACCAGGCGACTGAGCGGGGAGTAACCCATCAGCTGGCCGTTGAACTTCACGCGGCCGACCCGCTCCAGCGCCACCGCCGCGGCCTGCTTGGGGCGGGAGCCAGCGACGTCGAGGTGGCGCATGATGCGTTCGAGGTCACGCCGGTCTTGGTCGATGTCGCCGGCGAGCGTCCGCAGGAACGGCTCGAGGTCGCCGCCACGGTTGTTGCGCCAGGCACGCTTGGCCAGCTCCACTCCGCCGGTGGCAGCCGCCAGGTGGTCGCTGAGGTAGATCTGCAAGAGGGTCTGGGGCGGGGCGGCACGCAGCCGGATCCGCGGGATCGCCACCGTGTCCTCCTGTTCCACGGCTCCCGACCGTAGGGGGCGCCGGGTCGGCCGTCCCGGCTGCCCGGACGGGGCGTGACGCCGTTGACCCGTCGGTGATCACGGCCGCGTCGATCGTTCGATCGGCGTGGCGACAACGGCCGAACAGGGGGACCGGTGGACGTCGAGCAGGCCATCGATCAGCTGTACGCCGTCGCGCCTGACGACTTCGTCGCGACCCGCGACGAGCTCGTCGGCCGCTTCCGCGACGCGGGTGATCGCAACGCCGCCGAGCAGCTGTCGTCTCAGCGCAGGCCCACGATCGCCGCCTGGGCGGTCAACCAGCTCACCCGCCGCCACCCCGACGACGTCCGACAGCTGCTGGCCGCCGCCGACCGCGTCCGCCGGGCGCAACGGCGGGCGCTGAGCGGCCGCGATGGCCAGCTGCGCGCGGCGGTCGATGACCTGCTCGACGTGGTCGACCGCCTCACCGCCGCCGCCGCCGAACTGATCGAGGAGCTCGGCAGCTCTCCGGCGACCCACCGTGACGACGTCACCGCCACCCTGCACGCCGCCGCGGTCGACGACGAGGTCCGCGACGCGGTCGCCGGGGGCCGCCTGGTCCGGGCGACGACGTCTCCCGGGTTCGGGACGCTGGCGGGCCTGGCGGCGCTCCCGTCCGACGAGGGGGAGGACGACACGCTCGCTGAGTCGGCCGCGGAGCGCTCGGCGCTGCGGCGTCGCCTGCGTGAGCTCCGCAGCCGCCTGAGCGACCTGGAGCGAGCGGTCGAACGCCAGGAGCGCCGGGCGGCTGACGCCGAAGGGCGCGCGGAGCGGCTGCGGCGGAAGGCACAGCAGGCCAGATCCGAGGCCCGCGACGAACGCCGACGCGCCAGCGAACTGGCGGACGAGCGTGACGCGGCGCGTGCGGAGGTCCGCGACGTCGAGCAGCAACTGGACGGTCTCGGCGGGTGACCTCCTCGGCGACGGTCGTGTCGGCTGATCGTCAGCTTGCGACGCGCTGCTCGCGGTCGGCGTCGCGGAGCGCACCGGCCAGCTCATCCTTGCTCATCTTCGACCGGCCGGAGATCTCGCGCTCCTGCGCGAGCTCGTACAGCTCATCGCGGGTGAGGTCGGCGTAACGATCCTCACGGGAGGAGCGGTCGCGGTCGCGGCCGAGGCTGGCTTCCAGGGCCTGCATCAGGTCGACCACCCCGCCGGGTTCCTCCGGCGGCGGGGTGACCGTCACCTTCTCACCCTCTGCCTTGGCCTCGAGGTACTCGACCAGCCGCTGCTGGTACTCGTCGTGGTAACGCCCCGGGTCGAACTCGGTGGTCAACGACTCGATCAGCTGCTCAGCCATCGTGACCTCCCGCTCGCGGACGTCGCGGGGACGGTCCTCGACGCCCTCGATCTCGGCCGGGTCGGCGACCTCGTCGGCGTAGTTCATCGTCGACAGCAGCAGGACGTGGTCGCGGGCCCGGATCGCGGCGAGGTACTCCTTGTTGCGCATCACGAACTTGGCGATGCCGACCTTCTGGGAGCGCTGCATCGCCTCGACCAGCAGGTCGTAGGGCTTGAAGGCGCTCTCGTCGGCCGGGGCGAGGTAGTACGGGCGGTTGTAGTAGATCGGGTCGATCTCGGCCAGCTCGACGAAGTCCTGGATGTCGATCGTCCGACGCGCCTCAGGGTCGAGCTGCTCGAGCTCCTCGGGGTCGACCACGACGTACTCGTCGCTGTCGACCGGGTAGCCCTTCACGATCTCGTCGTAGGGCACCTCGTCGCCGGTCTGCTCGTCCACCCGCTTGCGGCGCACCCGCGCGTTGGTCGTCTCGTGCAGCTGCCGGAAGTGGACATCGTGGCTGCGCACCGCCGAGTACAGCTTCACGGGGACGGTCACCAACCCGAAGCTGATGTAGCCCGACCAGGTCGCTCTCGCCATGATCCATCCTCCTCCTGGAGCCAGGTTGCCGCCGGAGCGCGCGGCGACGGGGGACGGACGGACGACCGCAGGCCGGGTCACCTGTGGTCGCGCGGACGGACCGCGCAGGTGGCGCCACAGACCACCGGAGCGGCAAGCTGACGGGGTGTCAGACCGGCTCGCGCACTACCGCCAGCTGCGAGACTTCGCCGCGACCCCAGAGCCAGCCGGGGATGCGTTCCCACTCCCACCGAGCGGGGAGCGCCGGTTCGTGATCCAGGAGCACGACGCGACCCGGTTGCACTGGGATCTGCGGCTCGAGCGCGACGGCGTGCTGGTGTCGTGGGCGCTGCCGCAGGGGATCCCCTGGCGCCCCGCCGACAACCGGCTCGCCGTCCACACCGAGAACCACCCGCTCGACTACCTGGAGTTCCACGGACAGATCCCCGCCGGCGAGTACGGCGCGGGACGCATGGATATCTGGGACCGGGGCACCTACCAGGAGCGGACCCTCACCGACGACAAGGTCGTGGTGACGCTGCACGGTCAACGGGTGCGCGGCACCTACGCCTTGTTCCCGATCGGCGATCGTGACTGGATGATCCACCGTATGGACCCGCCGCAGGACCCCGATCGGCGGCCCATCCCCGCCGGCCTGCGGCCGATGCGCGGGGTGGCGGGAGACCTCCCCGACGGGCCGGGATGGGCGTTCGAGATCCGCTGGGCGGGCGAACGCGTGCTGGTGACCAACGACGCGGGTCACGTCGCCATCACCGACGGGGATGGCGACGACGTCTCCGTCAGCTTCCCGGAGGTGCGCCGCGTCGGGCGCCGCCTGGCCGCCGTCGAGACGGTCCTGGACGCGGTGATCGTTGCGGTCGACCGGGACGGGCAGCCGACCAACGACCGTGCTGCGGTCGAACGGCGGCTGACCGCCGGTGACGACGCGCGCGCTCGGCGCCTGGCCGGCGACCGACCGGTGGCGGCACTGTTCGTCGACCTGCTGTGGCTCGAAGGCCACCCGACGACCGAGCTCGCGTACCAGGAGCGTCGCGCCCTGCTGCACGACCTGGACCTGGCCGGTCCCGCGTGGCAGGCGCCCCGCCACCACGTCGGTCACGGGACCGCACTGCTCGACGCGGCCCGCGCCCGACAGCTGCCCGGCCTCCTGGCCAAGCGCGTCGACGCCCCCTACCGCCCGGGGGACGTCTCCGAGGACTGGGTGGTCGTCGCCGCCTGACGGCTGACTCAGCCCTTCCCGGGTGGTGCGCCCCGGGAACCGCCGGCGTCGTCGGACTTGCCGGCGGGTTCCGGTGGGTTGGCGCGGCCGGCTCCGGCGTCGGCGGGCTTGCCGGCGCGTTCGGATGAGTTGGCGCGGCCGGCTCCGGCG
>JALYHG010000064.1 GCA_030776725.1 Actinomycetota bacterium | reverse complement strand
GGCGCATGGCTGGCGCGAGGAGGCGGTGGCGGCCACCGACCCGAGGAGCGGGCCCGGCGGGTAGCGACGTCGGCGCACGTTGTCGCGTCAGGCCTGCTCGATCCCGTCGGCGAAATCCTGCGTGGTGGCGTCATCGAGGCCGATCAGTCGGACCTCGTCGAGCGCATCGCGATGCTCCTCGAGCCAGTCGACGACCGTGCGGGCGATCACGGCGGTTGCCTCCTCGCGGGGGTAGCCGTACACCCCGGCGGAGATCGCCGGGAAGGCGATCGACCGGGCGCCGGCGTCCGCCGCGGCGTCCAGGGCGGCTGTCACCGCCGTGGCGAGCAGCCGCTGGCTCTCTTCGGGTTCCTGGTCGCCGTAGACGGGTCCGGCGACGTGGATCACCCACCGGGCAGGCAGCTCACCGCCGCTGGTGACCGCCGCCTGCTCGGGCGACAACGGTCCGTGCTCGTCCACCCAGGCGTCGGATTCGCGTTGGATCGTGCGCCCACCCGCCTTGACGATCGCAGCGGCGACACCACCGCCGTGTTGCAGCTGGGCGTTGGCGGCGTTGACGATCACGTCGACGTCCTGCTGGGTGAGGTCCCCGGTGCGCGCCGCGACCGTGGTGCCGTGGACATCGCGTTGTGCGTTCACGTTGCCCCCTCGATCCGCTCCGGTTCGACCATACGCCGGTCGCCGCTGGTGCCCCAGCGGGGCGTCGGGCGCATGCCTCAAGGCTGGCTAGGCTCGGGCCGGTGTTCGCCATCACCGCGACCTCTTTCTCGCCTGACGACCCGCTGCAGGGGCTGACGTTGGGCGATCACCCCGACCCGGATCCCCCCCCGGGGTGGACCGTGGTGCAGGTGCGGGCAGCGTCCATCAACCACCACGACCTGTGGAGCCTGCGCGGCATCGGGCTACGCGAGGACCAGCTGCCGATCGTGCTGGGATGCGATGCGGCTGGGGTGACCGAGGACGGCCGTGAGGTGATCGTCCACTCGGTGATCAGCGAGACCGACGGGGACGACGACGCGCTGACCAGGTCGGATTTCTCGATCCTGTCCGAGCGGTACGACGGCACGTTCGCCGAGCGGGTCGCGGTGCCGCGACGCAACCTGATCGACAAGCCACCCGACCTGTCGTTCGCCGAAGCGGCGTGCCTCCCGACTGCGTACCTGACGGTCTACCGGGCGCTGTTCACGCGCGGCGGACTGAACCCCGGTGGCCGGGTCCTCGTGCAGGGTGCGGGCGGGGGAACGTCGACCGCGGCGATCCTCCTGGCACGCGCTGCCGGTGCTCGGGTGTACGTCACCAGCCGCAGCGCACAGAAGCGGGACGCCGCCCGGGAACTCGGAGCGCACGCGGCACTGGAGGCGGGTGAACGGCTGCCGGAGAGGGTGGATCTCGTCCTCGAGAGCGTCGGCGAAGCCACCTGGGAGCATTCCATGAAGAGCGTCCGTGCCGGCGGGACGGTCGTCGTGATCGGAGCCACCACCGGGACCACCCCGCCGGCCGTGCTCAACCACCTGTTCTTCCGCCACCTGCGGGTGCTCGGCTCGACGATGGGCACCCGCCGTGAGCTCGAGTCGCTCGTGCGGTTCCTGCACGTGACCGGGGTGCGGCCGCTGATCGACGAGACGTTCCCGCTGACGGACGGCGACCAGGCTCTGGCCCGCTTGGCGGCAGGTGACGTCTTCGGGAAGCTGGTCTTGACGGTCTGAACGGTCTGATCAGGCTGCCTCACGAGCCTGCGTCAGCAGCTGCTGCCAGGTGCGGTTCCCCGGCCGGCGCTCCACGGCGCGCTGCAGCAGGTCCGCCGCCACCCTGGGGTTGCCGTGCTGCAGCTCGAACTCACCGACCTCCGCCAGCACCTCCGGCGTCTTGGGGTCGAGGGCCAGGGCGGTCTGGTAGGCGTCGCGGGCGCGTTGGATCTCGCCCAGCGCGGCGGACAGCCTCGCGATGTTGATGCGGTGCACCAGGTTGCGCGGTTCGCGGGCTGCGGCCTCCTCGTGACGCTGCCGGGCCTCGCGGTAGCTGCCGAGCTCGGTCAGGTACGCCCCGGTGAGCGCCGGGTACATGCCCTCCCACCAGGCCACCTGCGAGGCGCGCTCGTAGGCGGCGAACGCGGCTTGGGTATCGCCGCGGGCGGCCAGCCGCACCGCGTGGGCGGCAGCGACATCGGCCCGTAGCGGTGTCAGGGCGATCGCGCCTGCCGCCACCGCCACGAGCGTGATGCTCGCCAACATGCCGGGGGAGCGGGGCGCCAGCCCGGGCGGGCCGCCCCTGCGCCGGGACGGCGCCGGGGCGCCGGGGAGGGTCAGCGTCCACCATGCGGGGCGGGTCGCCCGGCCGACGATCGCCCCGGCCAGTACCCAGTGCAGCGCCGCCAGCGGCGGGACATCGATCGACACCAGAGACTGCAGCTGGTAGCCGAGCCAGGCCCCGCCGAGCGCAGCCAGGAGGACCTGGTCGTCGCCGTGGGCCGTGCGCAGGCCCCGGACCAGCGACCAAGCGGTCACGCCGACCACGGCCAGGTACCCGGCGCCCAGCACGACACCGCCGCTGGTCAGCAGCGCGAGCGGGACGGCGTGGGGGTCGTCGACCGAGCGCAGCAGGCCCGATCTGGCCGCCACCTCGGCGGAGCGGTAGAGGTTGAAGCGGTCGCCGAACCCGGCCAGTCCCACCCCCGCCACCGGGTGGTCGGTGAACATGCGCCACGCCGCTGCCCACTTGCCGGCCCGGGTGCTGAGGCTCAGGGCCGCGCTCGACCGCACCGTCTCCAGCGGGCCGATCCCGGCAGCCACCGCCGCGACGACCCCGACGACGGCCACGCTGACCACCGCCGCAACGGCCCACCGCGACCGGCGCGACAGGCGGGAGCCGGCCCAGATCCACGCCACTGGAGCGATCCCGACCGCGGCGACCGCCACGCCTTGCAGCGAGCCGGTCGCAACGGCGACCACCAGCGCCAACGCCGCGGCGCCCGCCGCCGCCGCCCGCCACCCAACCGACCACGACGCCCGCAACGCCCCGCCGATGGCCAGCGGGACGACCATCCCCAGCCAGGCGGCCAGGAAGTTGGCGTTGCCCATGGTGGACACGACCTGGGGGCCGGCCTCGAACGCGATCCACTCGAACGGCTCGATCCCGGCCGCCTGTAACAGTCCGTACCCGGCGACCGGGACGGCGGCCACCGCCAGAGCGCGGATCAGCACGTCGGGTGAGCGATCGCGGAACAACGTCAGCGACACGACGAACAGCACCACGTACGTGATGTACATCGCGAGTCCGGTGTGGCGGCCCGGCTCGCCGACCGTGGCGCGCATCGGCGCGCCCCCCGTCAGCGTGGCAGCCACCAAGCCGGCGGCGAAGAGCGCCAGGGCCAGCCAGGCGCGGGTCCTCGGTAGGTGCAACACGCGGGTCCGTGACAGGCGGACCGCGCCGGTGGCGAGCACCACGATCGTGGCGAGGACGACCAGCGTCGCCTTCGGCGTGTTGAACACGTCGTAGCTGCCACGCCAGAACACCAGCGCGGACCCGGCCAGGAGTGCGGCGAGGGTGGCGCGCTGCACGGCGAGCGTCCGCTCGATCAGCGACATGCGCCGGAGGGTAACCCGGGGCCGTGAGACCACCGTCCGAGACGTCGTCGTCACGGTGCGCGACGTGACCGCCGGAGTCCAGCCCCTGTCCGACCGTCGGGTGCGGGTTGGCGAAGCGCCGGTGGCAGCGTTATGGTCCTTGACCGTTGGGTCCATCGAGCCATGGGGATGGGGCCAGAGAGCGGGGGCCTCACCGAGCCTTCCTCGGCCAGGTCGTGGCCGGGCCCGACACACGCGCACACTGTCGAGAGGTACCAGACTTGAACGAGAACCGAGTAGCGAGCTTGAGGTCGTACGCCTGGCTCGCGGCTGCGGCGACGCTCCTGGCGTTGTTCGTGCCGCTGACGTTGGCGCCAGCCGCCTCAGCCCAGACGACCGTCCCTCCCGAACTCGTGGGCGACCGGGATCCGTACACCCTGGAACAGGAGGCGGAGACCGCGACACTGAACGCGGTCCCGGAGACCGCGACCAACCTGGTCGGCACCGCACACACGATCACCGCGACCTACGCGAACAGGGCAGCGCAACCGCAGCCGATCGACACGACCAAGGACGACCCCGCCACCACACCGCAGAACGAGGCCGGTGAGCGTGTCGTCTTCAAGATCGTGCAGGGCCCCAACCGCGTATCGGCCACCAACGCCGCGGTCAACAAGCCGGGGGACCCAGCGGTACCCCCTGGCGTCTTCGGGGCGTGCGAGACCGAGGCGGACGGGACCTGCCAGCAGTCCTACACCGGCGCCGACACCGGACGCGACGTGATCCTGGTGTTCGTCGACAAGGACGGTGACCTCACCCTCGACGACGACGAAGCCGCCGACGTGGTCGACAAGACCTGGGTCGGTCCGAACGACGCAGGGGCGTCCAGCCGCTTGTGGGGTAACGACCGCATCGAGACGGCGGTCGAGATCTCGAAAGCCCTGTACAACAACGGGGCCGC
>JALYHG010000063.1 GCA_030776725.1 Actinomycetota bacterium | reverse complement strand
GTGTCCGGTTCAGTGTCGGTCTTGAACGCCGGGAACCAGAGGAGCCGGGCCAGTGGACCCCATGCGGCGGGCAGCGCTGCCGCCGCTGGAGGGCCGTCGACCGGAAGTTCCCGCAGGAACCCGGCGGTGTCGGGAGCGTCGCCGGCGAGGTGGTCGACCTCGCGTGGCGTCAGCCGGAGCACACCGACCAGCTCCGACGCCTTGTGCAGGCGGCGTAGCGACCGGGTCGTGGCGGCTGCGGCCGCGGCGGGAACGAGTTGGGGGGTCGGGATGAGCCGACGGCCCATCCCCCGGGTGCGCCACGAGACGGTGGCCGCCTGACCGGCGGGAAGGCCGGCGAGCGTCAACGCCATCAGCACGGGGCGGCCCGCCGTCAGCTGCACCGGCGCCGCCGTTGCCACCTCGCCGTCCGGGCCCACGACGGTGGTGGGGACGACGACGTCGCCGTCGACGACCAGCCGGACCGATGTGCCCTCCGGGGCCCCGACGTGGAGGTGGTGGTCGTCAGTCGTCGCTGGCACCACGAGGAACTCGATGGTGTCGTTGACGTCGAACATGACGTCGCCCTCCAACGCCAGGAAGTCGTCGATCACCGCCGCGCCCGCGTCGGCATCGGTGTGGAGGACGGCGGCGCGCTCGGTGAGGACTCGCGCCATCCGTTCGTCGATACGGAGCAGGGTGGCCAAGATGCGTTGCACGGCGACCCGCTTGAGCGACAGCGACAGCGGCCGGAGCAGGCGGGCCAGCACCACGGCGATGGCATCGGTGGGGTCGGGCTCGACCAACGCGTCGCGAAGCGCGAGACCGAGCGCGGCCTCGTCGGCCTCGAGCGCTGCGACCCGAGCATCCCCGGCGGTCCGCAGCGCCGTGATCGCCGCCGTGAGCTGCGCGATGTAGGCGTCGAGATCGGGCTGCTGGGTGATCTCGTCGATGTCGTCGAGCACGAGGCCGGCCACTGCGGCGTGCAGAGCCGCTTCCTCCGACGCGGTCATGACGCCGGCGAAGGAGAGTTGCCGCCCGAACGCGTCGAAACCCAGCGTCGTGCCCAGGGCGGCGACGGGATCCGGCAACGCCGTGACCGGACCAGGCAAGTCGACGGTGATCGTCGCCCTGCCGCCCAGCAGGTCGAGGAATTCGCGTACGACTTCGGGGGCGTGGACCAGGGCCAGCTGGGACTCCAGGCCGGCCAAGTCGGAGGCGGAGCCCACGGTGCCGTCGACGGCCGCGAGGGCCTGCCGCACGGCACCGAGCTCGGCCTGTAGCGACTCGGCGGACGGCGCCCGTAGCTGCGAGGCGTCGATGTCGCGCAGGACGTACTCGAGATCGGTGACCTTCAGTCCCGCCCGGGACAGTGTGCGACGGGCCCGGACGAAGCGCATCAGCGAGGGTTCGGCCGTCCCGAGGTCGTCGGCCGCGACTGGGTCGATCCCGGTGATGGCGACGAGGCTGTCGTAGTCGCCGGTGCCGAGGTCGAGCAGGGTGGCAAGGTGAGCCGCCCGCAAAACGGGGTCGGTGTCGGACGTGAACAGCGCCCACCACAGCGGAAGGGTCGATGCGTTCGCGCCCACCTCATCGAGCAGGAAGAGCACGTTGGCGATCCGATCCAGCGCCGTCGCGCACGCCTGGTCGATGTTCGCCAGTGTCAACTCGGCAGGGGGCGTCGGCAGGAAGCTGGCCAACAGGCGATCGGCGTCGGCAATCGACGACTTCACCTGCCGGTCGAGCAGTCGCCAGATGCGGGTGAAGCGGAGCACACGGAGCAGGTCGAGCTCGGCCAGGTGGTTGGGCTGCCGAAGCTCAGTTCGGAGCCGGAGCTTGGAGAAGTCGCAGTCGTCGACCTCCGGATCGGCGTCATCGGTGGGCGTCAAGGTGATGAGGGACTCCAACAGCGGTCGACGCTCGGTTAGCCATGCGAGCACGTCGCCGTCGAACGGAGTTGCGTCGAAGCCGGGCGGCAGCTCGGCCACAAGCGCGGCATCGGTCAGGTCGCCGCCGAACCAGTCGGCGATCGAGGCCATACCGAGCCCGAGCTCGGTGAGGTCGGGGACGAGGGGCCGGCCGGGGTTGACGAAGCTGGCCTGCAGCGTCTCGGTCAACTCCGTGTAGGTGAGCCCGACGCGCCGGCAGAAGTCGCGTGCCGTGGGGACGGCGGCATCGAGGGCGGCCATGCTGGTTCCCGGACCCTCGCCGAGGTACTCGGGTACCGCCCGGAACCCGACGTCGGTCAGGATCGACCACTCGGCGGCGTTCAGACCGAGACGCTCACGCCGGGCGGCCGCCGCCGTTCCAAAGCGTCCCAACAGCGCCGCGAGGCTGGTATCCCACGCCTGGAACTGCAGGCGCATCGACTCCAGCGGCATGTCGAAGGGCAAGGGTGCGGGGAAGACCTGCGCCGTCAACGGGGGATAGGCCTCGGCCTCGATGAACGCCGGGTCGACGAGCAGGTCCTCGGTTCGTTCACCGGGCCTCGTGTCGTGACCCGTGAACCCAGCCAGGCCGTCGTTCACCACCCAGAACTCGAGGATCTCGTTCACCAAGTCGACGTACGGGAGCGCGACGTTGGTGTTCTCGCAGCTGAGCAGCAGGTGCGGGAGATCGGGGCGCCGCTCGAAGAGCACGTCGATCGGGTTGCGACCGACCGCCGGGTCGGCGCCGAGTTCGAGGAACTCGAACAGCCCGACGAGGTAGGCGGCGGGTGACAGCACGGACCGACAGTGTTCGCACGCGCAGAAGTCCACGCTGCCGAAAAGATCTTCGAGGCGGGTCTCGATGGACATGTCAATCTCCTCGGGGCGTGGGACCGGCGAGCACCGCGAGGGTCGGTCGTCGGCTTCGGGTCATGTAATCGGTGGCGATGTGGAGCACCGTGCTGTGCACCTGGTGCGCCTTGCGGTGGACCAGGACGGCTTCCTCTCGGGACGGGAACGCGTCGCCGTGCTTGGCCAGGAACTCTGCTTCGGACAATGTGACGACGTCTCGCGCCGACGACAGGCCGGCATGGGCCAGTGCCCGCAGCGACGCGTCAGAGGGCGTGATCTGATGGAGTCGCTCCAGCAGGAGCGCACCGTCGCGGACCGCCTCGTCGAGGTCGTCGAAGCCATCCCACCGTCGCAGCGGTACGAGCCCAAGCTGGCGGGCGTCGGCGCCGCGCTCGAGGAACCCGGCCACGCCGTCGGCGACGCCCTGGTCACCGATGGCCACCACACCCCGCCGGAGCTGGTGGGCGATGACACGCGTCGGGAAGGCGAGCCGGACCTGGATGGCGAGTCCGGTGGCGTAGTCTTCGGCTGCGACACCCTCGGGGGTGTCGGCACCGATCACCGACTCCCAGGCGTCGACCTCGTAGAGACGGGCGGTGACCAGATCGGCGAGCTGCGTCACCCCGACGTTCGCGATCAGCCGACCCATGACCGGGGCGTTGTGCCTGGTGAGCGCGCCGAGTTTGCCGTCGAGTCGGAGCCGGTCGATCGTCTCCCGGTCGATCTGCGCGGCCTCGAGCCGTGCCCACAGCTGCTGGGGTTCGTCTCGCGTGGCGTGCAGGGCATCGACGACGCGGTCCTTCTGCTGGTCGTCGAGCCGCAAGGACAGTAGCGCATCGATGCTCGACACGCCCCGCACGGGGACCTGGGCGAGCAGCGCCTCGTGCCCGAGCCTCCCGTGGCGCTGCATGACCCGGTCGCGGTCGCCGACCTCGTCGATCACGCCGCGTTCCACCGCTTCGTCGAGCACCTGCCCGAAGCGGAGGGGACTCATCCGGTGGACGTCCTCGGGGGTGTTCGCAGCGCCGCTGCGGAACGCGGCGTAGTAGGCGCTCTCAGGCAGCTCGGTCCTCGCCGCCGCTCGTCGGGCGGCGACCGACATGGCGACGAGCCGGGGGTCCCAGCCGGCGCGATTCGCGACGTAGGTCACGGCGTCGGGCGTCAGTCCCCCGATGTCGTCGGTGCTGACGTCGACCGCCATGGCGTCCAGCAGCCGGGTCCGCTCGCTGGCCCTGGGCACCCGGTCGTAGGCGACGCTGACGTCGACCGTGTGCAGAGGTGCGGCGGCGTAGTTGGTCGCCGACCGCGCCAGTTCCACCGGCTGCTGCCCCCCGGTCGTCACCCGGATGACCAGGTCGGCAAGGGGCTTGCTTCGGAGCTGACCGGCGTCGTACGTGATGAGGTAGCGGCCCGAATGATCCGTCGTGGCCCGTCCGAGCAGGACGGGCTCGGCGAGCATGCGGTCGTACGCCTCCACCACTACACCGGCCGCTACGGTGCGCCGGTCCGTCAGGACACGACCGGCGACCTCGAACCTGAAGACCGGCAGTGGCTCGTCGGCCTCGGCGCCCACCCGTTGCAGGTCCAGGCGTATCGCCTGGTCGTCTTGGGGCCGGCACACGGCCGATCCCACGACCTGCCCTCGACGGCGAACCTCGAGTCGCAGCGGTTCTGCGCCGCCAACCAGTAGCTCATCGGGGACCTCGACAGCGAACCTGCCGTCACGACGAGCCCGGATCAGGGACGAGGCGGGCCGTCCGTCGGGACCGACCACGACAACATCGATCTCCCCGGGGGACCGGAACGGGCCGTTGTCGAACACGAGTCCTTCGATGGTTCGAGGCATAGAGACTCCTTCAGTCGCTCGGTCCGCCGGGGGCGGAGGGGATGTGTCACCAGAAACAGCCCCTACCACCGGCTCGTACACACGCGTCGAGCTGCCGGAGGGCTTCGTTAGCGGTGTCTTCCACGGCGTCGATGGCTCGTCCCGGCGCCCGCCAGATGCGCAGTATCGTGTCCTCCGCCGGCATGACCTCGGTATGGCTGAACCCGAGCGAGCGGGGTGACGCCGGGTCGTGCTGGAGCCAGCGCGGGGTCTTGCTCCGGTCGACCGGTGACAGGGTGGCGTCGTGGTACGGACGGACCGTGCGGTTGCGGGGCTGATCGACCTGCGGGGCGTAGTCGCGCAGCTGGCCGGCTCGGCCCTCACCCGCCCACTCGCCGCTGGTCAGCAGGCGGTGCTGGCGGAGGAACGCGTAGTACTGGCGCCGACCCTGAGCACGTGAGGTCGGCTGCAGCTCGGTGATGACCTGGCGCTCGATCCGCCGATAGAGGCGATCGGCCGCCCGGTCGGCGCGCAGCGCGTTCAGCTCCTGGTCGACGTTGAGGCCGCGTCGGCGCGCCTCGCGGTAGAAGCGCACGCCGATCTCGATCCCCACGCGGTTGGACGTGACGTCCTCGTAGGAGAACGGTGTGGCCGCGATGACGTCGGCGAGGTCACGGGACTGGCGTTCCTCGAACCGGTACAGGGCGTCGTGGGTGATGGCGACCGCAGCCCGCTCAATGTTGCGCTGCCCGGTTACGGGCGTGGCTCGCGTGTAGGTGCGCCGCAGGCCGCCGAGTTCGAAGTTGACGTCACGGCCGGCCTGGAGGTCGCGCAGGACACCCCACACGTGGCCCGGCTGCGCGTGGCTGCGGTCGATCCACCCGCCGCCCTCCGTGAACAGATACCGGCCCTGGGCGCCTGCGCCGTTCAGGTAGTCGCGCTTGTTGCCGATCCGGCCTTGGTTGCTGTCGGTGACGTGGGTGCCGGTCTCGTCGACGAGCCGCACCGGGTTGGCCTGGGCGTAGGCGAAGACGTTCGGCCCATCGACCAGCCCCTCGGGGTCGGCACCGAGCCAGCGTCCGAGCCACGGCGCGGCGTAGCGGGCTCCCTGGTGGTAGAGACCCGACTCGTCGTCGCGCTCGTGTCCCGCGAAGCGCTGGCGCTTGGAGGCGAGCCACGGTGCCGACACCGCCTCGTACGAGGTGGAGCCGTACGGCGTGTGCTCCTCGTAGGTGAGCACGCGGGACTGCTGGTCGAGTTCGAGGCCGACCGTGCCGAGATGATCGCGATGCTGGTACCGCACGACCCTCGGCGGGTCTCCGGGCTGTCCACCGGCGGTGCGCGTCTGCACAAGCACGACGCCCCGTTCCCCGACGGCGATGCCGAGCGTCTCCCACGTGGTCCCACTAACCGTGTGGATCTCGATGCCGTCGAGGTACAGGCGCTCGCTGCGGACCTGTCCAGCGGGTCCTTCGGTGACCTTGCGCACCCGCGCGCCGGAGGCGCCGTACACATACCAGGTCCGCTCGCCGACGTGCAGAGCACCGTCGACATCATCGGCTTCGACGGCCTGCCGGCGGGTCATCCGCAGCTGATCGGTCTCGTTCCAGACTAACTGCTGGAGGTGCGGCATCCGCAGCATGTTCCCGGCGTCGTCGTAGCCGTCGCCGGCGACGCTGTACACCGACGTCGTCGCCCCCACGGTGGACGACGTCAGACGGTTGCCGTGGATCTCAGGCTTGAGCTGGCTGGGCTCGGCGTACACGAAGGTCCGACTCCAGCTCGGCGCGCCGGCAGCCAGCGCGCGGTGCTCCATCCTCGTCAGGTTGGCGACCTCGTCGTAGCGGTACCGCTCGACGTAGCGGGCGAGGGCCTGCCCGTCGTTGGGGTGGGGCCGCCGGGTCCGGCCGGCGTCGTCGTACGAGTGCACGACCGGGTCTCCCGTTTGACCGAGGTGCTCGCGACCTGTCCCCTCGATCAGGCGATAGACGGCATCGTAGGTGTACTCGGCGTGCGAGTCGACGACCACGCCGGCGTGGAACACCGTCGGCTGGGCGAGGTCTCGTCGGTGCGTGACGTTGCCCACGCAGTCGTAGGTGTAGACGAGGTGCTGCACCCCGCACGGGACCCCCTCGGGCGGCGGATGCGGCGCGGCGATGGTGTCGGGTGGTGGGGCGGGGTTCGTGCAGTCACCGCTGAAGGTCGCATCGCGTCGCGTGTAGACGGTGGCCGGGCGGAACGTGTCCGGGTCGTACGCGTAGTGGGAGACCGCGCCGTTGCCGTGTCTCACGCGGATCCGCTGGCCCTTGGCTTCGTAGTCGACGTTGCCGATCCCGGCGCCCGAAGGTGGCTCCGCCAACGGATCGATGAGCTGGTTGGGGATGGCCGGACGGTCGAGCCACACATCCACCCCGTCGATCAGCCCGGCCTCGTTGTAACGGGGCTGGCTGACGTGGATGCCCGCGCCCGCACCTTCGACGTGGGGCGCGACAAGCTGGACGGGTCGATCGAGCGCGTCGTACCTCGTCGCTGTCCGACGAGTCGTGGCACTGAGCACGACCGCGGCCGACCAGTCGACGGTGACACGATGCGCCGGCACCGGTGCCCCGTTCACCGTGACCGACTCGGCGAAACGCTGCGTCGTCCCCAGCGGATTGCCCTTGAAGTCGTACGCCGGGGTGGCGATCACACCGGCCTGGTCGTACTGCTCGACGACCTGGCCACGCCGGTTGCCGACCTCTGGATCGGGGAGCTGGTCGCCATAGATCGTGCGGTCGACGCGGACGTCGGCCTGCCCACCCCGAGAGACGTGCGTTGCCGTGGGCCGGCGCAGCGCGTCGCGTTCGATCCGGATCCGATCACCGCGGCTCGTCCACGACATCAGGGGTTGGTCGTCGGCCGCGTCGAGGATCCAGCGTTGACCGGCGTCCATACTCGTGTGGTGGATCTCGCGACCGCGCAGGTCGTGGTGGTGGCGGATGACCTCACGGTCCCGGGCGTCGACGACACCGAGCTGGCGACCGCTGATGTCGAGTTGGTACCGGGTCACCAACATCGACTCGACCGGTGGGGCGGCGGGGTCGTCGGGATCGGGGTACCGGTCGTGGGCGACGCTGGCGATCGTGCGTCCCAGCGCATCGGCGTGCTCGACGGCGGGGGTGCCGGCGTACAGCACCGACCTGGTCGCGGCGGCTTGTGCGTCGGGGCCGCGGCCGCCGCCCTGGCGCTGTTCGAGCCAGGTGGGCAGGTAGTCGTCGGCCGGGAGTCGGCTGAACAGACCACCGACCGTGGGATCGGCGACCGGGTCGGCGACCGCGACCGTGTCGCCAGCGTCCCAGGTCTGTTGGCTCCACGGTCCGAGGTCGACCTTCTCCCAGGTGTGATCGGGGTGGATGGTCAGTACCTTGCGACCGATCGGGTCGTAGCCGAGGATGGTGGACACCCCGACGCGAACGTCTCGCTCGAAACCGTGCCGGTCAGTGAAGAACGGCTCGAACCGGCGGACCGGATCGCCCTTGTTGTCAAGCACCGTCCAGCCCGTCCCGATCCAGCGAGGTTCGACGTCGACGGGTGTGGGCAGTGGACGTCGCTCGGGGCCGAGGACGATGTCCCCGTCGGCCCCCCGTACCGGACCGGGCCCGGGCTCGGCCCGCTCCTTCCGCTGGATCTCCCGACCCTGGCCGTCGGAGAACCCGATGCTGACCTGGACGCGGAGCCCGCCGGGCGGCGCCGGGTCGCTCGTGTGGGTTTCGCGCGCCAGGGTGACGGCCCACACGGGCGTCGAACCGTCGGCGGCGCGATGGTGAGCCGACGGGTCGGTGACGATCCGAGTGGTCGCCGGGCCCAGCAGTTGGACCCCGAGCGCACCACTCGGCGCGGCGAGCAACGCATCGAGCTGGGCTCGCGTCGGTTCGGCGACGCACGCGGGATCGAGGTGGTCCCCGACCGCCTCGCCCTGTTCCGGCGTTCCCCGGACCGCCGTCGCAGCGACCTGACCGAACGCGTCGAAGGCGAGCTCGGTGCGGTTGCGGTTCGGCTCCATCACCACCGCCGGTTGCAGGACCCGGTAGTCGAAACGGGCGGCTTCGAGGGTCTGGTCTGCGTCGTTGCGACGGGTCCCGGCGGTCGTGCGGTTGCCCACTGGGTCGCGCGACTCGAGGAGCAGCAGATCGTGGTCGTCGTAGGTGACGACGGTGTCGGTGGGCACCGCGGGGCGGTGGAACGGGTCGCGGAAGCGCCGGGCGCGGAAGAAGTGGTGCTCGGCAGTGGTCAGCTCCTCGAGTGGCGTGGCTGCGGAATCGGCGGTGTAGAACTGGCGCCCCGACGGGATCCACCAATCGGCGTCGGGTCCGCCGCCGTCATCGACGTGCACGTAGCCCGCCGCTCCCGCGCCCAGCAGCGCACCGTCGACGCGTCCGTCGAACACTGATGCGACGAGCCCGGCCGTCAGCGCGAGCTCGTACGACGCGAACCGGATCGCTCGCGGCCCCATCTCTCCCAGGGGCAGCGGCCCGGTGAGATCCTCACGTCGGTAGCGGGTACGGGCCCGGGACACGAGGCGGCGCTGCCGCCCAACCGTCGGCCGCACCTCGTAGGACAGGTCCTCGTCGGTGAGCGCCGCAAGCCGATTGGGGTCTGCGGGGTCGACCACGGCCAGATCCGACGGGACGAACCGTCCCGCGGGCCCCGACCTCGGATAGCCGGTGAGTTGCCAGGTGCGCTCGTCGTGCACCGTCGGTGTCCGGTACGCGTCGTCGTCGATGCCGTTGGTGACGCGCCGCTCGGCCATCGTCACCAGGTTGCGGGCCTGGTCGGCGCGGGTCGCAGCGGGCAGGCTCGGGTCGGCCAGCTCGCGGCCATAGCTGGCCGACACCGACAGCAGGACGGTGCCGAACTCGTCGACGTCGAGGTCGAGCGTGTGGGTCACCCGTGCGTCGAGCCGCCAGTCGACGGCGCGGTTCCCGACCGCGGCGCCGGCGTCGACGAGCTGCCCGGCGACCGTGGGGACTAGCGCCCGCTCGTAGTGGCGCTCGAGGGTCTCGCGCTGGTGGGCACGGAACACGGCGTGCTGCTTCGGGCCCCGTTCCTGCAGGAGTCGGACGGCGAACGTGTGCTCGGTGACGAGATACGGGATCGACGCTCGATCGGTGCCGTCCAACGCGTAGGTCTCCCGGCGCAGCAGCGAGCCGCGCAGGGCATGCAATGCCCCTCGCCGCTCGGCCCCGGAAAGGTTCACCGGCAACTCGATGTCGGTGAGCAGGAGATCCTCGACGGCTGCGTCGTCGAGACCGGGCGCACGGAAGTACTCGCGGCGATCGATCCCGATGGGCGCACCGGTGTGGAACCACGACCGGACCAGGGCCGGCGGTACGTGTGATTCGGCGGCCAGATTCCCAACCTCGGGCCAGTCCTCGCCTTCGTCGCCATGTCGGGCGGTGTCGAGCCGCTCGACCATCCCGAAGCCCCGGAACTCGCGCTCCTCGCCGTCGTAGTGCCCGTGGTGGTACGCGTACTCGGTGACGAACCGGTTCCGCCCGACGTGATCGATGGTTACGACGCGGTCGACGACGTGGACGGGGAACGGGATCCGCGTTCTCCACGGCCGCCCGGCCGCCTGGTCGGCCAACGAGAACCGGGTCGATGCTGCGTAGCTGATCCGGGTCTCGGCGCCGAGGTTGTTGGTGATCGTGGCCAGCAGGTGCGGCTTGACGCCTCCCATGAGGTCGACGTAGCGCACCGGACGCTCCCGGCTCGCGGGCAGCGGGTCGGACCAGACGAGGCAGGCCGTGCCGTTGCCCAGCAGGTCGGTCAGCTCCACGTGCGCAGCGTCGGACACGCCGACGACACCGGGCAGCTCCCGGAGCGCGCTCCAGCCGTTCCCCGACAGGTTGAAGGCCACCGAGACACCGTCGGCGCCGGTGTAGATGAGGTCGGTGGCGCCCGAGCCGTCGACGTCGGCCAGGCGGATTCGTCCCGGATCGAAGTGATCGGGCGGTGCGACCCGGGGGACGCCGTCCATGCGCACCTTGGCAGCGAACCTGCCGTGGCCGATGTTGGGCCAGTAGCAGATCTCCCCGTCGCGTACCCGGACCAGATCGACCAGGCCGTCCCCGCTCATGTCGGCCAGGTGGATGGCGTTCTGCCCGTCGGCGAACACGACGCGGGGTCCGTCATCCTCGTCCCACGGCACCGTGGTCCGTCTCGGCGCACCGAATCCCATGTCGCCCTTCGATTCGAGCCACACCAGTTCGTCCTGGTCGGTCACGAGCACGTCGGCCAGGCCGTCGCCGGTGAGATCCACCAAGCGGGCGTTGGGGTCGTCGATGTCGATCGTCGGGAGTTCGGCGAAGTTGCGGAACCGTCCCCACGAGCCTTCGGCGGTCCGTTCGTGGAAGCCGGGGGTGGGCCCGCCGTAGGTGGCCACGTCGAGGCTGCCGTCGCCGTCGAGATCGACCAGCCGACCGGCTCCGCGCCCGGCGAACAGCAACGGCTGGGCGGGAAGGACCTGTTGCGGTCCGAGTCGACCGCCACCGAGGTTCGGCTTGTAGCGCCACGCACCCTGATCACGGAACAGGGGACCGGACAGTCCCACACCGTCGAGATCGACCCAGGTGACCTCCTGCGGCGCCGTCCCTGCCGGGACACCCGTCACGCTGTCCTCGTCGAGGTACTGCACGACGTTGGCGACGGCCGCCTTGGTGTACGAGAACTCCAACGCCGGGCGCGTGTGATGCAAGTAGGTGTCGCGTCGGTGGCCGTCGACGACCACGGGTGCGGCGTCGGCGTCGAGGATGTAGCCCGACTGCACGATCCGGCGGAGGAACGACCCCAGCCGGGTGCTGCCCTGGTGAGCCCGCTCCTGGTCGATGCCGACCTCCGCGCCCGCCATCTGGAGATCGGCGTAGTCGATGTCGAGGCTGCGGACCAGGTAGGGGGCGTCGTGCAGTTCGGGGAAGCGGTGGAAAACGAGGATGCGGTGGCACCGCCGTTGAGTCCGGACCTCGAAGCCGGCGCGGTAGGACGAGAACGGGTCCGGACGCAGCGCCCAGTCCGCGGCCGGGACATCACCGGCCAGGACGCGCCGGTGTTGCTCATCGGCGGCGACCGCGGGATTGAGTGGCAGATCCTCGACGTGCGCTTCGCCGTAGTCGAGCACCACGTCGAACAGCCAGTCAGTGGCCACCAGGTCGGGGTCGACGAGATGGGAGACGGTGTTGCCGTACCGCACCCGTCGCAGGTACCGGTTGGTACCACGCGTGCGGCGCTGCTCGCTGGGCCGAGACTCGTCGACGTTCCGCGCATCGTCCGGCACGTACTCGAAGACGATTGCGTTGCCCATGTCATCCCGGGTCTCGCAGATGAGCCAGGAGAAGATGCGGTCGCTCTGGTCGCCATCGGAGTCGACGATGCGGGAGCGGTCGTCCCGCCCGTAGATGCTGAGGACGTTCTCGGTTGTGTGGGTGCGCCAGTGGACCTCGGCGGTTGCGAGCTCGGTCCAGCGCTCGATCCGTGAGACGCTCGTCTCGACCCGTGGCCGATAGCGCTCGATGCGAAACCCCGGCCGGCGATCGGTGGTGACGACTCGTGCACCCTCGTCGTCGAGCATGGGCACGAGGTCCTCGGCGCCGGCCAGCACGAAGACGTCAGATTCGCCGGCGTCGTCGTAGCGCGGCAGGCCCTTCTGCGTCTTGCGGGAGATGGTCGGAAGCGACAGCGACCAGCCGAAGCCGAACGGTCCATTGCCCGAGCCGGAGTCGTAGGCCAGCGACAACTCGGGCGCGAGGTTCGACCTGGCCGGACTCATCGGGACGGGCACGCTGACCGCGCCGGTGCCGGTCACGGGGTTGGTCGCGAACTTCTCCCCGATGCCACGGATCGCCCCTCCGCCCTTGGGGACGGAGACCGTCGGCACGACAGCCCGGGCGTCGTCACTCTGACGGCCGGCCGCAGGCGAGCTCGGGGACTGGCCTTGCTCGGAATGAGGGTTCATCCGACGTCGGTCTCGAGTAGCGCCGGCCAGATGAATTGGTCGCCGTCGGCGAGGATGCCGAGGACGGTTTCGTCCCCGTACTTGCCGAGGTCGATCCTCTGCACCTTGCCGTGGGCGATGAGGGCGATCTGGTCCGCGGGTTGACCCCGCTCGACGATGGTCTCGCCTCTGTCGAACTCGCGCTGCTCAAAGCGGCTGGCCAGTGCGGTGAGGACCTCCTCGTGCTCGAAGTCGGGCAGCAGTTCCAGCTCTCGAAGTTCCTGGGGAACCACACGGAGCTCGGCCCCGTTGGGAATGAACGTCACCTTCCCGTCCCCCCCGCGTAGGTCAGGCGCCGGTTTAGACGGAAGACCCCACCCGACACCTGGACCCAGGGCAGGACACGCAGCAGCCACCTTGAGGTGATCTCCTGCATCTGCGGCGCCGACTTGGTCGTCGTCGCCAGCCGGGCGGCGGCCGTGCCCAGGCTCGTCTGCGCCTGTCCGTTCTGTGAGTACTCCTGCTGCCCCGCAGCCACCGAGGTATCGGTCACGCATCCCCCTTGTCGTAGTCACAGCGCGCAAAGAAATCACTCAAGACCGCCGGCCACCACGCGGCGATATCCGTGCCGCGCTCAAGACGGCTATAGGCCACAGCACCGCTGGTCAGGATTAGAAATAACAAGTAAAACCGCTCGCTTCTCGAAAGCGCGTCGCATCGCCTCCGCTGTCCCGCCCGGCTCGTGGACTTCCAATGCTCCCACCAACCAAGTGACGGACGATCGCCCCCCGCGGCCACAAGCGTAGCGATCACACAAACTATGTCAATGGGTCGTTTTGGCCGGGTCCTTTGATACTCACGTCCGTCCGGCGGCTACCGAGAGGCAATTACCGCGAGGTGGTCGACGTTCGGGGCGAGCAACAGCTTTGGGAGGAAAACGACAAATGTCCCTCTGAAACAGGGACACCGGTTCCCTGGGCAGTGGGACAAATCGACCGGCGTCAACAACCTGGCGGCCATCCACCAGCGACCGAGCGAGGCCCCAGACCCTACTTTGACACGGTTTCGATACACTCCCTGGTAGACGAGGCGGCGCCGAAGCGGTGTGGTCACTACAGTCCCCGCTGAGCAGAACTAACCCACGCGGTCCGGCTCCATGTGGAGGTGTCGACGCCGAAGGCGGCGAGGGCTTGTGCCTGGATGGCGTTGCGGCCGGTAGGTAACAACCCGCACGCGGCGCTCGCCGGCGGCAAGGGTGATGGCGCGGATGCCCTCGAGCTCTCGCAGCGCCCGGGCCGGGGTCAGGTGCTGCGAACGGAGAGCGACGGCGTCTTCGTTCATCCGGTTGGACCACAACCGAGGGCCGTTACGAGAGACCTCCGATCCCACGGGACGCCCGGGGCTCCGCAGTAAAAGGGGCATTTACTGCGGAGCGCCGCATATTTCATCGGATGGCAAACGGAGTGCTGCCGTGACCGAGCAGGGAACCAAAGGGAGGGGTGCCGGCCGTCGAGAGGGTGTCGACGGACGGGCGGATGGGGCGGCGACCACCCCCGGTAGGTGCTCCTCTCCAGGAGCAC
>JALYHG010000062.1 GCA_030776725.1 Actinomycetota bacterium | reverse complement strand
GGCAGCACGACCGTCTTGAGCGCGGTGCACTCGTCGATCGAGTAGCCCAGCCCCTCCCGGCCGACGCCGGAGTCGGGGGTGCGGCCCCCGAACGGGAAGTGGCCCACCCCGTGCGACGGGGCGTCGTTGACGGTGACCATCCCGACCTCCAACGCGCCGGCCACGCGCCACGCCCGGTCCAGGTCGGAGGTGAACACCGCGGAGTCCAGCCCGTACCGCGATCGGTTCGCCACCTCGATGGCGGCGTCCTCGTCGCCGACCTTGACGATGGTCAGGACCGGGCCGAACGTCTCCTCCCACACGATGTCCGCGTCGAGGGGGACGGCGGCCAAGACGGTGGGTTGGTGGTAGGCCTCGTCGGTCTCACCGCCGGCGAGCAGCTCCGCTCCCTTGTCGAGGGCGTCCTGGACCAGGCCGTGCACGGTCTCGCAGGCTTCGGCGTTGACCAGTGGCCCGATGCCGACGCCGTCCGCGCGCGGGTCGCCGGCCGTCCAGGTCTGCGCCTCACCCAGTGCCCGCTCCACGTAGTCGTCGTACACCGCTTCCTCGACCAGGATGCGGCTCAGCCCCGAACAGCGCTGGCCTGCCAGCTTGAACGCCCCGGCCACGGTCTTGGCCGCCGCGTCGTCGACGTCGGCGTCGGACAGCACGATGCCAGCACCGTTGCCGCCCAGCTCGAGGTGGATCGGCTTGGGCCCGGCCGCGCGGGCGAGTGCGCGCCCCGCCGTGCTCGACCCCGTGAACGAGATCATCGAGATGTCCGGGTGGGACGCCAGCGCGTCGCCGAGCTCGCTACCGGGTCCCGTCACGACGTTCAGCGCGCCCTCGGGCAGGCCTGCCTCCTCCAGGACCCGGGCGAACATCAGCAACGCGGTCGGGGCGTCCGAGGGCGCCTTGGCCACCACGGTGTTCCCGGCCGCGAGCGCCGGGATGATCTTGGAGGCAGGGATGAACAGCGGGTAGTTGAACGGGCCGATCGCCGCGACCGTGCCGAGCGGCTCGCGCAGCACCACGCCGCGCTTCCCGATCGTCCCCGGGATCCAGTCGCCGGGGATGTACTCGCCGAAGATCTTCCGGACCTCCTCGCGGACGAGGTCGAGCCGCTCGATCGTCGTCCCGGCCTCGGAGTCCGCTGACGTTGCCGTCTTGCCCAGATCGATCGTGATCGTGTGCTGGAAGGCGCTGCGGGAGCCGGCCATCACCTGGGCCGCGTCCTCGCAGATCCGGAGGCGCTCGGCGGCGGGGACCGCCAGGAAGTCGTCCCTGGCGGCGGTTGCCGCTGCGATGGCACGCTCGACGTCGCCCTTCCCGCCCCGTTGCGCGCGGGCGATCAAGGTGCCGTCGATCGGCGAACGGACCGCGAAGTCCTCGCCGGTCTCCGCCGTCTGCCACTCCCCTCCGACCAGGATGCGCAACGTCGGCACCCCATCGGTCGTCGACGCCACGATCGGCTGGAACAGGTCCGGCAGGTCCAGTCGCGGGGGGCCGATGGCGGACGGCTGCGGGTCGACGAACGTCATCGGTGTCTCCTGTCGGGTCTCGCTTGCGAGGATGGCATGCGAGCGCCGACCGCACCGATCGCGCGGGTGTCCGTCCGGGGGCGGTCAGGTGGCGGGCTGTCCTGCCGTGAGCAGGCGCGGTGCGAGCTCCGCGAGGGCCTGGACGACCTCGGCCCCGTCCGCGTGCTCGATCAGCGGGACGCCGGCCCGGTCGGCGTCGACCACCGCATCGCTCCAGGGCAGCTGGGCGACGAGCTCGAAGCCGTGGCGCGCACAGAACTCCGCGATCGCCTCCGCGTCGGCCGGGGAGCGCACCTTGTTGGCCACCACCCCCAGCCGCGCGATCGGCAGCTCCTCGGCGAGCGCGGCCATGCGCCGCACCGTCTCCAGCGACCGGAAGTAGGGCTCGGCGACGAGCAGCAGCACGTCGACGTGGCGGGCGGTTCCGCGGCTCAAGTGCTCCGGGGAGGCCTCCATGTCCACGATCGTGGCGATCCGCGGGCTGGCGCCGAGGTCACCGAGCACGGCGCTGACGGTGGCGTGCGCCGAGCACAGGCAGCCCTCGTTGGCGTGGGCGGGCATGCCCATCAGCGTCAGACGGACCCCGTCGGGTGCCCTGACCGTGTGATGATCGAGGACGTCCTCGACCGGTTCGACCAGAGCGGGACCCTGGAGCCGGCGTGACACGATCGAGGGCGGCAAGGTCGTGGGCTCACCCTCGCGCTCGCGGTCGACGCCCAGCGCCGTGGCCAGGTTCGGGTTGCTGTCGGCGTCGATCGCGACGACCGGCGCCCCGGAGCGTGCCAGCAGGCGGGCCAGGGTGGCCGAGATGGTGGTCTTGCCCGCCCCGCCCTTCCCGGCGACGGCGATCCTCATGGGCTGACCTCCACGCTCGCGCCTTCGTACAGTTCCTCGTAGCGGTCGAGGTAGCGGCCCAGCAGCCGGCGGACCTCACGCAGCGAACCGGACCACGCATGCAGCCAGTCGCGGCCGTCGTCGGTGACGACGTACGTGCGCCGTGCGGGACCCGAGTCCGACGGCTCCCACCACGACTGGATCAGCCGTTCCTGCTCCATGGCTCGCAGTGCCCGGTACAGCCCGCCCGGATCGGTCTGCTCCAGACCCAGGTCCGTCAACTGCTCGAGCAGGTCGTAGCCGTGCGACGGCTGCTCGGCCAGGAGCAGCAGCAGGCACGGCCGCAGGAAGTTGCGGGGGAGTCCGCTGGGGGCGTCGGAGGCCATCAGTGATGGTGCGCGTGCTGGGCGCGCTCCGCGGCGCAGGCCTCAGCCTCTTCGACCGACGCGTGGCACCAGCAGTCGGCGCTGCAGTCGCCGTGCGCCGGCTGGGTGAGGTCGGAGAAGGACGCGGAGAACTCGTCGGCGCCCTCCTGCAGGCCCGTGGCCGACAGGCGGAACCCGTCGCCCACCACCTCCAGGTAGCCCTCGTCGACCAGCCGCTGCAGGTAGGTGATGCCGATCCCGGCGTCCACGCCGAGGAACCGCTCGATCAGGTCGGCGGTGACCACGTCCCCGAAGTCGGCCACCCTGCCTCCGCTCTCCTCCCGCACCGACTCGGCCTCGCCCCGCAGCCAGTACATCACCTGCAGGATCTCGCTCCGCCAGTACAGGGCTCGCAGCGATTCGGACTTGGGAACGTGTAGCTGCTCCACGGCGGCTCTCCCGTGATCGAACGTCGACATGATGTCGCGTCGTGAAGGCAGGGTAGCGCCACTGCGGCGGTGCGGCAGGGCGTCGCTCACAGACAGCCGCTCACGGTGGCGGAGGGACACCTGAGCGCGCTGGACATCGCGGGGGGTAGGTGTAGGCTGCACATAGGCCACCGTCGCTAGTGCGGTAAGGCGGCGGGGGAAGCACACACGACGGGAGAGAGTCGCAGATGGCAGTGCCACGGGAATCGAGACAGGTCCCCAGCAGGACGCCGGCTCAGCAGCTCCTCGACTACGCCGGACCGGTCAACCGGTTCACCCTCGATGAAGAAGGCCATGAGATCGGGGACTTCGGGAACCCGACGCGGTCGTTCATGGAGTACATGCTCGAGCCCGCCGCCAAGGCCGGCACCGGCAGGCGGCTGGGACCGCTGGAGAAGGTCCACGCGTTCTGGTTCGCCGGGATGAGCTGTGACGGATGCACGGTGACGGTCAGCGGCGCCCACGCGCCGTCGGTCGAGAGCCTGCTGCTCGGGGCGCACCCGGGCATCCCCCGGGTCGTCCTGCACCACCCGGTCGTCCAGGTCGAGTCAGGGCCCAACTACTTCTACGCCCACGAGCTGGCGGTCAAGGGAGAGCTCGACGCCCCGTACGTGATCATCCTCGAGGGCTCGATCAGCGACGAGGTGCGCGCCTACGAGACAGGCGGGTACTGGTCCGGCGCCGGTGAGGAGCCCTGGGGTCGCGGTGGCGAGTACCGCACCGTGTCGATCGACGAGTGGATCGCCCGGATGGCGCCCGGTGCGGCGGCATCGATCGCGATCGGGACCTGCGCCACCTGGGGCGGGATCCCCTCGGCTGAGGGCAACCCCACCGGGGCGATGAGCCTGATGGACTTCCTCGGGAAGGACTACCGCAGCGCCTACGGCGTCCCGGTCGTCAACATCCCCGGCTGCGCACCCATCGGTGACAACTTCACCGAGACGGTCGCGGCCGTCCTGTACTTCCTGCAGGGCTACGGTCCTCTCCCCGAGTTCGACGAGATCGGTCGGCCGGCGTGGCTGTTCGGCGAGACCGTGCACCGCCACTGCGTCCGCGGTGCCTACTACGAGGAGGGCACATACGCCAAGCACTTCGGCGACCCCGAGTGCCTCGTCGAGATCGGGTGCTGGGGGCCGGTGGTGAACTGCAACATCACCTCCCGCGGCGCCATCAACGGCTACGGCGGGTGCATGAACTCCGGTGGGGCGTGCATCGGGTGCACCATGCCCGGTTTCCCCGACAAGTTCACCCCCTTCTACAAGAAGCCGCCGGGCACGTTGGTGTCATCGAGCATCTCGCGGCTGGTCGGCAGCTTCGTCCGCCCGATGCGCAAGTACACCAACAACCACCTCAACCGTGAGACGCGGTGGGACGAGCACGGCGCGGTGCCCAGCGGCTGGGCCCGCGCGCAGTCCGAGCCAGGGTTCTTCAACGACCTCGGCCACAAGTTCTACGACCGCTTGCGCCGCGGTACCGACACCGGTCGGCGGCGTGCCGACGAGTGGGGCAAGGGCGGCACCGACACCGTCTGGACCGAGCTGCGCGACCCGCACCGCGAGGAGGACCTCTCGCTGCGGCCGGGCAGCCGGCGCTGAACGCGGAGCCCCACCCGTAAACGACCAAGGAGAGCGGCAAACATGTGCTTCAAGAACCTCCCCATCGAGTTCGACGCCGCGGGGAACGCGTCCTGGAAGGGCGGGATCCCCGACCCGCAGTCGGTGACGATCGCGCGGCCTGAGCTGTCACTGTCCGAGGATGAGCGCCAAGAGCAGATCCGCCGCTTGGTGGCCCGCAACGGGCACATCAAGGACCTCAACATGGACCCGATCACGCGCGTGGCGGGAGCGCTGGCGATCCACGTCGTGGCTGACCTCGACGAGGGTGTGTACCTCGATTCGCACTCGCAGGCGACCCTGTTCCGCGGCTACGAGGTGATCCTGATGGGCCGCGACCCCCGGGACGCGATCTTCGTGTCGTCGCGGGCGTGCGGCGTGTGCGGAGGTGTGCACGCGCACGCCTCGGCCTACGCGATCGAGATGGCGATGGGTCTGACCCCGCCACCGCTTGGCACGGTCGTGCGCAACCTCGGCGAGGCTGCCGAGATGGGGTACGACAACCCGCTGCACCTGTACCTGCTGGCCGGTCCGGACTACTCGGAGTCGGTCGTCAAGCAGACCAACCCCGAACTGTGGCCCAAGGCCGAGAAGTGGAAGTGCCCGGGGGCCAACGTCCACGGGTTCAAGACGATGGCCGACCTGATGCATGCCCTGAACCCGCTGACGGGTGCCCTGTACCGGGAGGGTCTGGACTTCACGCGGCACTTCCGTGAGTCGTTCGCGCTGCTGCACGGCAAGTACCCGCACCCGCAGACGATCGTGCCCGGTGGCGTGTCGACCACGCTCACGCTCCAGACGCTGAACGAGTACCACTCGCGGCTGGGGAAGGGCTACGACTACGCCCGGCGGATGATCGCCGTGTGGGACGACATCTACGCCTTCTTCATGGAGGCCGACGAGCGCTACATGTGGGTCGGGTACCGTCCGACCAACCACATCGAGCCGGGCTTCTGGGACGACCCCTACGCGTACGACGCCACCTACCAGAACTGCAACGAGTGGGGGTTGCGTCGGTGGTCGACCCCGGGTGTCGTCATCGACGGCGAGTTGATGACCAACCGCCTGACCGACATCAACATCGGGTGGGAGGAGTTCGTCGACCACGCGTACTACGACCCGTCCACCACTAGCCGCTACTCGACCGACCCGCTGGGCAACCCGATCACCGAGTACCACCCGTGGAACAAGCGGACCCTGCCCCGGCCGGGCGCGAAGGACTTCCGCGGGAAGTACACCTGGTCGACGGCGCCCCGCTGGGACCGCCAGGTGGTCGAGACGGGTGCGTACTCGCGCCTGCTGATGACCGCCCTGTCGCAGCAGCTGCCCGAGAACGACTTCATCGAGGCGACCGGGCACTCGCTGCGGATGGTCATCCCCAAGGCCGAGACCCACGAGACCGAGGTCGAGTGGCACGTCCCGGAGGTGTGGAACGCGCTGGAGCGCAACCGCAGCCGCGCGTACCACTTCCTGTTCGCGCAGCTCGTGGCGATGAACAACCTGTTGCTGGCGTACCGACTGCTCAAGTCGGGCGAGAGGCGCGTCGCTGCCGTCAAGCCCGACGATCTCGACGACTACATCCCCCGGGAGGAGACCCGCAGCGTCGGCTTCTGGGGAGCGGGTCGTGGCTGGTTGCTGCACCACCTGGTCATGGACCAGGGCAAGATCGTCAACTACCAGATCACGACGCCGTCGACGATTAACGCCTCGCCGCGGGACTCGTTCGACCAGCCGGGCCCCTACGAGGAGTCGGTCATCAACACGCCGATCCTCGAGGACATCTCGGACCCGTCGAAGTTCACCTCGATCGACATGATGCGTTCGGTCCGCAGCTTCGACCCGTGCATGCCGTGCACCACGCACGTGTACACGGGTCAGGGGACCGTGACCCGCGAGGTGAACACCTGCGCCTGCGGCGCGGACCTGTAGGCAGCGGGCGAGCACTTCGGGCCTGCGGGCATCCGGATGCGTCGGGTGCCCGCAGGTCCGCGCAAAGAAGAACAGCTAGCGGGGCGCGGGGGCTGGGGGCTGGTGTGGCCGTCGACGTGACGTCGAGCGTGTCCGCCGCCGCTGCGGAGCCCTCGCGAACCGAGTATCGAACGTGAGGGGGGACCCACGGTGACGAGCTTCGCCTTCCCGGGCCTGACGAACGTCTTCCTCCAGATCATCCAGGCGCCAACCGCCAACCCGACCGGGGTCGGTCAGGTCTGGGAGCGTTGGCACGAGAACGTGGCGCCTGGTGCGATCGGGTGGACGCAGTCCATCGCCGGGGTCACCGATGACGGGCAGTTCATCGCGGTGGTGGAGTTCGTCTCGGAGGAGGCGGCACGGAACAACCAACAGCGCCCCGAGCAGGACCTGTGGTGGCGTGACCTGTCCGCGCAGCTACAAGGTGACGCGACGTTCCACGAGTGCTCGAGCGTCTCACAGTACGGTGAGGCTCTCGACGACAAGGCGAGCTTCGTCCAGGTCATCCAGGGACGCGCCGCGCAGATCGAACGGCTCCTGGGCGAGGTCCCACAGCGCGAGCACCACCACGTCTACGAGACCGATCTGGACCTGATGGGTGGGCTGATCGGCATCCACGACGGGGGAGAGTTCACCGAGATCGTGTACTACCCGTCGGAGGACGCGGCCCGCAACCCCGACACCGGCGGGTACCGTGAGCGCGGCGTTTCGCTGATCGAGTTCCTGGCCGACCACGTCTCCGACATCCGGTACCTCAACCTCCGGGACCCCTGGATCCACCGGCACTGACGCGGCCAGTGGCTGTCTGTGCCCGGCCCCGGTAGGTCACGGATGAGCATCGTGGTCGGGGCGGTCAGCCAGCTGTACCAGGGTGACCTGGACGTGGGCCGTCACGTCCTGGAGGAGCTGGCTGGAGACGACCTGGGCGACAACGTCGCCCTCGAGGACTTCCACTACGGGGCGGTGGCGGTCACCCAGCGCCTGCAGGAACTCCGTCCGTACACGCTGGTGATCGTCGGTCCCGAGGAGCGCGATCGCGAGCCCGGCACCGTCGAGCGACGCAGGATCGGCTCGCTCGACATCGATCCGGCCGAGGTGCAGGTCGCCATCGGCGACGCAGGCACCGGGTACGTCACCGTGGGGTTGCTCCTGGAAGTGGCCTGGGGGCTGGAGGCGTTGCCGCCCCGGACGGTGACGATCGAGTTCGAGCCGGTACTGGTGGGGCCGGGCGACGAGATGTCGCCCGAGGCGCAGGCCGCGGTGCCTCGGTTGGCGGACCTCGTGCGGGCGGAGGTGCGGCGAGCGCCCCTCCTGGAACTCGCCGATCAGATCCGCGATCGGTTGGAGGCCGAACCCGACCGGCTGGAGCCCTCGCCCGCCGTGGAGGCCCTCGATGCGCTCCTCAACGAGCTCACGATCCTGGATCGCGAGGGGCGGTGGGGTCGGACCTTCGCCGAGCGCGACCGGCTGAAGCTGCGCATCTCGATGGGCGAGACCGGGGAGGGCATGGACCAGCTGGACTGGGGCATGTGGTGGGGTCTGATCGAGGAGATCGATCGCATCCAGCCGCTCGAGTCGCAGCCTCCGTACCACTAGCGCAGGTCCTCGCCGTCTACGGCGACGTGCTGTACAGCCACCGCGCGACCGAGGACGCCGGGATGGCCAACGCGTACCTCGTGTCCCGTCCCAGGGCGTAGACCACACCGACGAGCTCACCGCGTGCGTTGAGCACCGGCCCGCCCGAGTAGCCTGGGAGCACGACCGCCTTCACGCGCAGCACGTTGGACGGTTCACCCAGGACGGGTCCCTGAAGCTGGTCGACCACGATGCCCTTCATCGCGGTGAACTGGCCCCCGAGCGGGTACCCGGCCACCCGGACGATCTCGCCGGTGCGGGGTGGATGGCGGGCGAACGCCACCGGGTGTCGCAGCGACCGTGACGTCCGTAGCAGCGCCAGGTCGTGAGCATCTGCCACGCGCGATACATCTACGTCGAGCACCTGCCCGTCCCACGTCGAGACGTCCAGCGGGTCGGCGCCGTCCACCACGTGCCGGGCCGTGACCAGGAGCCGGGGACCGACGGCGGTGGCCACCCCATGGCCGTCTTCGCGCTGTGACACGGTCCGGACGCGGAACGCGGACTCGCGTGCCATCTGGGGCACCAGATCGACGGGCCGTGGGGGGGGTGATTGGGGGGGTGGCGCGTCGACGGGGGCGGCACGACGACGACGTCGCAGCCACCGCCACGCGCTGGTGACTCCCGTGTGGATGTGGCCTCCCGTACGCCTCTCCTCGTCGCATCCCGGTCGAGCAGTGACGATGGCCCTGCAGCACGGCTGCAGGGCCACGGGGCCACACGCTCGGTTGACTTGGTTGCACGGGCCCGCACGGGGCCCGCTGCCGACTCACGCGACGGTCTAGCGCTCCTGGGCGACGCGACGGACGTAGTTGCTCAGCGTCTTGCTCATGGTGTGGATGTCGTGCTTCTCCCTGAGGTGCTGCTCGACCTCACGCTGAAGCTGCTCCTCCGTCCCGGCCTTGAAGCGCCCGCTGCAGTCGGCGCCGGCGTCCCGTCAGCGGAACTCGTACGCCATCCTGGCTCCCTTCTGTGGTGTTACCGCCGAGCTGAACTGGTGGTCTTCTTCGCGGCCTTCTTGCGGCGCCGACGCGGCGGCTCCGGCTGCTCCGGCTGCTCCTCCGCCGCCTTGCGCTGCAGGAGGTTCTCGAGGCTGGTGCGTGCGCTCTCGATCTCACGGACCATGTCGCTCATGACCGGCTGCAACGGCTCGGTCTGGTTCACGATCGCGCGCAGACCCGCGATGATCGTGCCGAGGGTGTTGACGACGTGCCTCAGGTGCAACGCCACGCGTATCAGGTAGATCGCCAAGGCGGCGACCGTGATGGCGGTGGCGATGAGGGTTACGATGGCGGCGGCTGGCATGTCGTGTTCCCCTCTCTACAGCACGTGGTCGAGAGCGGCGGCGTACCGTTGCACGCCGTTGCTCGTGTCCCTCACAAGACTCCGCGTGTCGAGGAGTCCTTCCACATCGTCGAGCGCCGCGAGAACGTTCTGCGCGTGGTCCAAGGCGTCGTCGGCGTAGATGCGGATCTCCTCGATCGGGCTCAGAAGGGTGCTCAGCAGTACGAGCACGGCCGGGATCACCACGAACAGGAAGATCAGGTTCCCGATCCACCACAGCACCATGGTCGTTGCCTCCTGTCGGTCGTTCGGCGGCCGGTCAGCGCGCCAGCTGTTCCGCCCTCTGCGCGACCCGGGGCAGGGTCCCGTTGATGTCGCGCAGGAGCCGGTTGACCTCGGTGACCCCTGGTCCGATCGCGCTGACCTGGGTTTCGACGGCGCGCACGCCGAACGCCACCCGGGCGAGGTTGGCGGCGATCGAGCGCAACCGCCGTGTCACCATCGTGACCATGATCGCCAGCACCAGCACCAGCAGCACGATCTCGATGACCGTCAGCGTGACCAGTAGCAGGAAACTCACGGTGTCGCCCCCTCGCCTGTCATCGTCGGCTGCGGTTCACAGCCTGCTGTCCAGTAGTTCTTCGTGAGCTTGCATCTCTTCGCGGAGCGATTGGAGCGTGTGGGACAGTTCGCGCAACTGCCAGGTGGTGGCCGTGTTCGACGCGAAGCGCGTCGCGGTCTCCCACACCTCGCGGACCCCGCGGTCGATCTGTTGCACGATGCGCAGCAGGAGGGTCAGCAACGCGATCACGACCAGGAGGACGACCGCACCGATCCCCAACGAGATCATCCAGAACGTCTGGTACTCAGAAACCAGCGCCAGCAGTTGCATGTCTCATCCCCCCAGAACTTGGCGGACGCTCTGAGCACTGTGCAGGATATGCATGGCGTGCTCATCGACCGTCGCGACATCCCACATCCCGAGCGTGTTGCGGTACCCGTCATCGAGCGCGTCGATCGCCACCCGAGCCTGCTGGTTGATCGTCTGCGCCGAGTTCAGGATCGACGCCACGACCACGACCACCACCAAGACGATCACGAACCCGATCGCGAGCCCCACGTACCAGCCGCCGAGCGGGGGTCCTGACGGGGCGTCCTGCAACAGGATCTGGATCAGTGACAACATCGGTGCCTCCCCATCGACGACCGAAGCGCTCCTGCGACTCCGGCCCCCCACCGGTATGTGTCGCACACACGTAACCCTAGCAGGTACGAACCTTCCGCGTGCCAGTCGTTGCTGTCAGCTGGCCAACTCTCGTCGTCGCTGCGACACGAGCCGACAGATTTTTTCGCTCGTGGCGGGACGGCATCCGGGCCCCAGCGGTCGTATGGTGGTACGTGGCGACGTCTGGGGGAGTCGATGATGGGACCGCAGCCGGGTTGGCAACCGGGCCGCGGTGCGCAGCGCCCTCCCGGATGGGGCCCGGATCCCGCCGGCCGGTACGAGGAACGCTTCTTCGACGGTCACAACTGGACCGCACGTGTCCGGATGGGCGGCTCGGAGGCGATCGAGCGCGACGTGGACGCGGGGCCGGGGTCCGGGCGTTGGTTCCGCGACCCGACCGGCCGCTTCGAGGAGCGCCTGTTCGACGGGCGCCGCTGGACCAAGATCGTCCGGGTGGCGGGGACCGAGGCAATCGACATCCGGGGTGTCCCGGTTGGGACCGCACGCCCACGGGGAGAAGCTCCTGCCCCATCATCGGCGACGCAACCGCCCGGCTGGTACCCCGACCCGTCCGGCGAGTACCCGGAAGGGGAGCGGTTCTGGGACGGTTTCCAGTGGACGGCGAAGGCCAGGCCCGCTGGGCGTCGACGCCCCGGTTCCCCCTACCCCCGTGCGGTGCTCGTGACAGGGGCCGCCGCCGTGCTGATCCTGGTGATCGCCATCGTGGCGGTGATCGCTCTGACGTGACGACCGGCGCGCTCTCCTGCGCCGTCGCGACATGGTCGCCGGTCGCCTAGCATGCGCCGCCATGCCCAGATGGTTGATCCCCTTGAGTGTCGTCGTCGTCGCCGGCGTCCTCGCCGTCGTCGTCGCGCGTGCGGGTGGCGACGCTCCTCCGGCCGCTCCGTCACCCTCACCGACGGCCCCGGCAGCGGCCCCCACCGAGACCGCCCCAGCCGCTGCCCCGACCGGGTTCGTGCGCTTCCAAGACGAGCAGACGGGGATCGCGATTTCCTACCCGGCCAACTGGGAACGGCTCGAGTCGCCCGACCCGCAGGTGGTGGTGGTCGCCACCCTGAACGGGCGTGACTCGTTCCTGGTTCGCAGGAGCGAGCTCGGGTTCACGGTCACCGCCGAGAACCTCGACGCCGTCCGGTCGTTGACGGCCGAGATCGTCACCGCCAACGAGGACGTGGAGCTGCTCGCCGGACCCGAACCCATCGAGCTGGCCGGCCTCCCCGGCCACTTCTACCTCTACACGTTCGCCGATGAGAGCGGCCAACGCGGTGCCCACTCGCACTACTTCGTGTTCCGCGGCGACATCATGATCAGCCTGGTTTTCCAAGCGCTCCCTGCCGACCGGTTCGCCGAGCTCGCCCCTACGTTCGATGCGATCGCTGCGAGCATCGAGGTCACCGCCCCGCAGGAGTGAGGCAGCCGCGGTGGCTCGCACGCTGGTGCGCGACGTGGCGCGATGGGCGACCGGCCGGTCGTGCTGGTGCGGGCGAAGCGGTGTGGCGCTGCGAGGAGCCCGACTGCACCGTGATCGCCCTGGGCTGCGTAGAGCCTGGTAACCCCCGTCGCGTGGCGAGCGAACCATCACAAACGATCGGAGCCGCCGGTGGTCCGGCGGCTCCGATCGTTCGGCTGCTCGCTTACTGGCCGCAGGCCCCCGGAGGCACCACCGCGGGCGAGCAGTTGATGTTGTTGGCGTGTCCGTGGATCGTGAACCCTTGCTGGTTGACGTGGCCGTCGGGACCGGTACGACCGACCTCGGTCAGGATCCCGGCCGTGTCAGCCTTGATGGCCTGAACCAGCCCGATGATCCGATCGACCCGGTTGTTGATGCCCGGGACGCCCTTGCGCCCACAGACCTGGATCTGCCGGTTCAGATCGGTGATCCCCGGGTTGGGCCCGTTGGAGCCACAGGCGATGGAGTTCACCGTCGCCAGGATGGCGCGGACGTTGCCGTGGATGCTGTTCACCGAGGCGCCGATCGAGCGCACGCTGGCGCCGATCGAGTTCACGCTCGCGGTGATCTGGTTCACCTTGCCGTTGATCTCTCCGGCCGTGGCGTTGATCGAGTTGACGTTCCCGGCGATGTCGTTGGCTGCGGTCACGACCTGGCCGGCCAGTCCGGACAGGGGTTGGACCTCCGTGTTGATGTTCCCGGAGATCTCGATCGTCTGTTGGGTCAGTTGGATGGCGTCGGTGTTCTCGTCGATCGCCGACACCTCGCTCGTGATGGTCACTACCCGGTCATCGATCTGGCGCGCCGACAGCAGCGTGCCCGTCAACATCAGCACGGCCGCCAGCGCCCAGGCGATGACGATCACCAGGACCGTCGCCGCCAGGCCGGACTCGTCGGTGTGGATCCTCATCTAGGTCCCACCTCCTAGCACGGGCCCGGGATGATCAGGCCTTCGCAGATGCTCTGCAGGTGCTTGTTGACCTCC
>JALYHG010000061.1 GCA_030776725.1 Actinomycetota bacterium | reverse complement strand
CCAGAACGCAACGTGTCGTGGTCGCTGTCGCGGAACTACCTCGCCCCGCAGATCAACGCCCAGGGTGAGCTTGTCGGCAACGCCCTCGCGCTGGTGGCCGAGACCCGCCAGACGATCGCGCCGATCACCATCAACCTCGGCGATCAGGGTGTCCTCACGCTGGAGTTCCTCGGCGAGTGGGTGCTGCGGGCACACGCCGGCGGGATCGCAGGGGCGTCGTTCGTCCACTACGGACCGGGCGAGGCGTCCCCCGAGACGCCTGTCCTACGGGTGCTGCGACAGACCACCGGCGGCACGATCGAGGACGTGCTCACGGTCACCACCCAGCAGCTCCTCGGCCAAGAGGGCCTGGTGATCAACCAGATCCCCGGCGTGGAGATCGCGATCGGTGAGGACCCGCGCGCGATCGGTGGCGACGCGAACACGCAGCCAACGGTCACACCCACGTCGGTCTCGGCGGCGGTGGACGTCGTCCGCGTGACGGCTGCGGAGCTCGGCGACATCCGTGTCGGCCACATGGAGGTCGCCGCGACCGTCCCGGAGGGCGGCCTGCTGTGCCCGCTCCCCGTCAACAAGACCGTGACCCCCGAGCAGGTCCAGCCCGGGGACACGTTCACCTACACCATCACGGTGCTGAACCACTTCGCCTGCGAGCTGCGCAACGTTCGCGTCGAGGACACCATCTCCGGTGAGCCGGGCGTGGCCTGGGAGGTCCGCGGGACCGACCCGCAGGCCGACCAGGTCAGCAACCAGCAGGTCGTGTGGAACGACATCGGGCCGATCCCGCCCGGTGAGAGCAGGTCGGTGACGATCACCGTCCACGTGAGCCCCAACTCGGGTCCCGGCGTGTTCCATGACGACGTGGCCGCCACTGCGGAGTGCTTCGACCAGCCCGTGGCGGGCCAGGACGACGCGTTCGGTGGCGTGGGTGCCCCGCTGGAGGGCCGGTTCCGGCTCGACGCACCGCAGGTGATCGGCCCGGCTCCCCCGGTGCTGCCGCGGACCGGTGGGGCCGCCGCAGCGTCCGTCGCTGGTCTGGCGCTGGCGGGACTGGCGCTGATGCTGCGCCGGCGCGTGCGCTGACCGCCTGACTCACCCAGACGAACGGGCCGCACCTTCCAAGGTGCGGCCCGTTCTCTTATGTCCGCGCGCGCATCACCAGCGCAGCACGGCCGCCACGCCGTCGTGGTCACGCAGCAGCTCAGCGGCTTCGGCCTCCACCGGGACGGCGTTCGCGCTGGTGTCGAGCGCACGCTCGATCATCCGTTCCACGAGGAGGGGCTCCTCGACGCCGTCTCGCGCTGCCGGGTGCGTCGCGTCGGCGTACAGCAGGCCGTCTTCGGTTCGGTAGCCTTGGAAGGACGCGTCGGCGTCGACGAGGAGGACGTCGACGCGGCCCTCGTTGAGGGAGTCCAACACGTCGCCGAGACCCAGTGCTCCGGCACCGCCCGACAGCGTCCGGTCCCTGGCCTCCTCCACCAGCCGCCGTGCCCGGGCGGTGCGCAACGTGCGGAAGATGTCCCACGCCTGCTCGGCGATGACGTTGGGGGCCTCATCCTCCCAGGACAGGTCGGTGATCTCCAGCTGCTCGCCACCGGCCGGGTGCAGCTCCTCCGCGAACGGCTTGGTCAGGCGCGGATCGCCGGCGAGGATCAGCCGGTCCCACCCGCGGCTGTTGGCTTCGTCGGCGACGTCTCGCGCGCGCTCGCGGACGAACCGCAGCAGGTTCTCGTAGACGCGCTCCTCGAACTCGTCGCGTCTCTGCCCGCCGGGGCGGGTGTCGAGCGGCTGCGCGGGGGCCGGTCCGGACTTCTTCCGCCACAGCCGCCCACCGATGGTGAACTCCTCGCTGGTCAGCTCCTCGCACTCTCCGAGGCTCCACTCCAGGAGCCGCACCCCCCGCCGGTGCACCACCGCGATCCCCGCCGCGCGGCCCTCGTCGAGCGCGGTGATCAGCGGTCGGACGTAGGCGGTGCGGTCCAGGACGACCCGCTCGCGGAACGGGATCTGCATCGACAGCGTCTCGACCCGGTCGCGGGTGACGGTGGCGAACAACGCCCGACCGCGCCCGTGCCGCGACGCGTCCAGCAGCCGGGTCAGTTCGCCGTTCAAGGCGTCGATCCGCTCGTCGAGCGCCACGAAGCGTTGGTGTGGTCCTTCGTCGCGGACCCGCTGCTTGAGATCGCGGAGCTCGTTGCGGATCGCGATCGGCCACCCGGGCTTGGGTTCCGCGGCCCGTTCGGGGGTGATCCCGACGTAGACGGACAGCACTCCGACGTCATCGCGGAGGTCGAGCAGCTCAAGGATCGTGTCAAGCAGGCTCATGCGCGCCACCATAACGGCAGGCTGGCAGCCCCAGAACAGCGTTCGGACGGGGAGCTCGGCCAGCCTGCCTGGGCCGCTGGTAGCGTCCGCCCCGTGTTCCCCCGCGCCTTCACGATCGGGTCCGTCGGCGGGGTCGACGTCCGCGTGGACCCGTCGTGGGCCATCATCGCGCTGCTCGTCGCGTTCAACTTCTGGTTCCTCTTCGGATCACGCTACGGACATCCCCTCCCCGTCGCGATCGGGTTGGCGGTCGTCGCCACGCTGATCTTCTTCGGGTCCGTCCTCGCCCACGAGCTCGGCCACGCGCTCGAAGCCGGCCACCGCGGGGTGCAGGTCGACAGCATCACGCTGTTCCTGTTCGGCGGCGTCACCCAGACGAGCTTCGACGTGCGTCGCCCGCGCGACGAGTTCGCGCTGTCAGCCATCGGCCCGTACGTCAGCCTGGTGATCGCCGCGGCGCTGGGCATCATCTCGGCCGCAGCAGGCGGCGGCGTCGTCGCCGGGATCCGGTGGCTGGACGTGGTCTCCGACGTGGCGGGCGTCCTGGCCTGGATCAACCTGGGGCTGGCGGTGTTCAACCTGCTCCCGGGCGCCCCGTTGGACGGTGGGCGGATCCTGCGGTCGGCGGTGTGGGCGGTGACCGGCGATCGCGCCCGCGCCGTCCGTTCCGCCGCGCGGAGCGGCCAGCTCATGGGCGGGATGTTCGTCGTGATCGGGGTGTGGGGACTGGTCGCTGCCGGCAACCTCGGGATGCTGTGGTGGGCGCTGATCGGCTGGTTCCTGTTTCAGGCGGCGAGCAGCGAAGTGCGCTACGCCGATGCGCGCTCGCGGCTGTCCGACCGGCCGGCGGGTGACGTCGCAGGGGTAGTTCCTCAACCGGTTGGCAGCACGCAGACCGTCGCGGAGGCGATGCAGCGCGTCGACGACCCCCGGATCCGTGCCGTCCCCGTCACCGCGCGGGGCGAGACCATCGGGGTGGTGGTCCGGCGTGACCTCGAGGCCATCCCACCCCGTCGACGTGACCGCACCAGCGTGATCGAGGTGATGCGGCCGTGGGACGCGGTCGCTGCCGCCCGTCCGGGGACACCGCTGCGGGAACTTCGCGACGAGCTCGCCGAGGAAGGTCTGATCGCCCTGCTCGACGACGACGGACAGCTGGTCGGCCTGCTCACCCCCGCCCGGGTCGAGGCGGCCGCGTCCCAGGGAGCCGGCGACGCGCGGCGGCGGCGGCGGCGCGGCACCGGCCGTGGCCGTCACCTTCCCGGTGACACCTCGGCACACTCACGGACAACGACCGACGGCTGGGGCAGCTGACCTTGCGCAAGCTCGTGTTGCTGCTGTCCGTCGCGGTGCTGGCAGCGTCGGCTTGGACGGTTCCCCTCCCGCTGTTCGTCCTGGCGGCCACCCCGGCGATCCCGGTCTACCAGGCACCCGACGAGAACGCCGCTCCGGCAGCGATCGCGGTCGAGGGGGCCGTCGATGACGTCAGCGGCCGGCTGCTGCTCACCACCGTCGGGGTCAGACAAGCCACGGCGGTCGAGGGGTTCCTGGCGATGCTCGACCCCTACCAGGACGTCACACCTCGGCAGGCGGTCATCCCTCCGGGTGTCGGTGAGCAGGAGTTCTTCGAGACACAGCGACAGCTGTTCGAAGAGAGCGTCCGGGTGGCGGCCGCGGTCGGACTGCGTGCAGCCGGTATCGAGGTCACCGTTGAGGGAGAGGGCGCGGAGGTGGTCGGCGTGGTCCCCGGTGGCCCTGCCGATGGCCGGCTGCAGCCCGGTGACGTGGTCGTCGCCGTCGGAGACATGCCGGTGCAGTTGGCGGCCGAACTGGCGACCAGGACGGCCCAAGCCGGAACCGGCGAGGACCTGCATCTGACGGTCCAGCGCGGCGGCGAGGAGGTCACCGTCACCGTCACGGTCGGTGACCTGCCTGGCCTCGATCAGCAGGGGATCGGGGTCCTGGTCCGTACCGTCAATCAGAACATCGACTTCCCGGCGGGCATCGCGGTCGAGGACCGGTCCGCGATCGGCGGGCCCTCCGCGGGGGTGATGATCGCCCTGACGGTGTTCGAGCTGTTCGACCAGAGCGACCTGACCCGTGGTCGGGTCATCGCCGGGACCGGCACGGTCTCGATCGACGGTCGGGTGGGACCGATCGGCGGAATCGCGGAGAAGGTCCGCGGTGCGGTGCTCTCCGAGGCCGAGATCTTCATCGCACCCGCCGCTCAGGCTGACGAGGCGCGCCGGGCCGCCCCCGCCGGCCTGACGGTGATCGCCGTGGCCGACGTCGCCTCCGCGGTCCAGGCCCTGCAGCGCTGACGCCGACGGACAGGCCGACCAGCATCTCGGCGTGACCCGGTTCCCGCTCAACCGAACCGACCGCACGGCGACCGCCGCTGTCACCGCACCGCCTGCTCGACGACGTGCCACTGTGCGTCACGCTCGGTCGTGGAAACTCCCTCCGGGGCGGCGCCTCCCGCCCAATCGGCTATGGTGCTCCCCGTCCGGGTCGACGTGACGTCGCCCGGGCGTCGGGGTGAGGGGAGCGGTCATGTTCAAGGCATCGAACCGCGGGCCGGTGGTCTCGGTGGTCGTGGCGCTGTTGATGCTGGCCACGGCCGCCCCGGCCGGAGCCCAGGCCGAGGAGCGGTACATCACCGAGGGTCGCGGCGACGGCTTCGCGGTCACGATCCCGCAGGCTCCCGAGCTGGTCGGGGCACGGTCCACTGCGACGGTCAACAACGCTCCGCACGCCGAAGCGAGCGGCGTGGGCCTGTTCATCCTGGATGCGACCAAGTCCCAGGCCGCGGTGGACGGCAGCGGCACACAACGCGACCCGGCGTCCGGCCAGAACTGCGCGACACCCGAACTGCCCGCGCCGCTGAACGTGGCGGACGCCGCCTGCTCCTTCTCGCTGGCAGAGATCACGGGTGGGCTGCCCCACGGCCACGCGGAAGCCAGCGGCCTCACGCTGCAGCTGACCGGCGGGGACCTCGCGACGCTCCTGGCGGACTTCCTCATCGGTCAGGTCGAGGAAGCCGGGCTGCAAGCCGCCCTCGACACCGCCGAGAACCAGGTCCTGGAGCCGGTCCTCGCGGCTCTGACCACCGCCTGCAACGAACTGCTTGCGACCCTCGGACTCGAGGCGACCGCCACGGATCTGATCCAGGCGGTCGAGAACAACAACCCCCTCCCGATCGACCTCGCCGCGTTGGGTGTCGACAACCCGTGCCTGGAGCTGGTCGAGCTGGTAGCCAACCCGCCGGCGATCGGGAGCCCCACAGAGATCCTGACGACCCTCCGACAGACCATCCACACGGCGTTGGCCGACACCACGCTGCTGCGGCTGTTGCTGGCGGGGACCACCGCGGACTCCGCCGCCGCCGCCGCGGCGGTGACCGGAACCGGGCAGGCGATCGGGCTCGACATCGCGCTGCCGTCGCTGAACCTGATCGGCAACGTCGTCGCCGCCCTGACCGGGCTCGTCAACGACTTCCTCACCGCAGTCGACCAGCAGGTGGCCTCCGTCGATCTCCAGCAGCTCGGGCTCCCCGCCGTGGGGGACCTGGTCAACACGGTCCTCGCGGGCATCCCCATCAGCGACGTCCTGGCGGACACGGATCCGCTGCTGCGGATCACCGGCGCGAAGAGCGACGCCACCGCCACGTTCGACCGCGACACCGGTGAGGTCACCGCGCAGGGCAACCAGGCGCCGCTGATAATCGATCCAGCCGACTCGCTCGCCGCCCTGCTCGGGATCCCCGACCCGATCACACTCCCCCAGGGTGACACGGTCACGATCGCCGAGGGCACACCGCTGGAGTCGACGTTGGCCGTCGGCAGCGTCACCGTCCGCGACGACACCCGCGACGGGCTCCCCGGGAAGGTCGTGGAAGCGGCCGGGGTCAAGATCGACCTGATCAAGGGGCTGGCCGACGGTGGCGTCAGCGTCGCGGCGGCCCACGCACTTGCGGCCGCGTACGGCCAGGCCGGTGAACGTGCGCTACCGGCGCCCGTCCAGCTCCCGGTGACCGGCGGCGGGCTGAGCCTGGCGGCGATCGCCGCGCTGGGCCTGGCGCTGTTCCTCCGTCGTCGTCGCTGAGGAGGCGTCGCTGGGGGGCCGGGATCGCGCCGGTCTCCCCGGCCTAGGGTCCCGGCAGCTGACGCTGCGACCCGCGCCGCTACGCCGAGCCGTTCGTCGCCGTCTGCCGGCACCGCGCGACGAAGTTACCCAGCAGCTGCATCCCCACGCCGGTGAGGATCGACTCGGGGTGGAACTGCACACCCTCCACGTCGACGTTGCGGTGCCGGATCGCCATGACCAGCCCGTCGGAGGTCTCGCCGGTGACCTTCAGCTCGGCCGGGAGCGAGTCGCGTTCCACGATCAGTGAGTGGTACCGGGTGGCCTCGAACGGGACGGGCAGCCCCTCCAGCACCCCCTCGCGGCGGTGGTAGATCCGGCTGGTCTTGCCGTGCACCAGGTCCGGGGCGGTCACGACCCGGGCGCCGTAGACGTCGCCGATGCACTGGTGCCCCAGGCACACGCCCAGGACGGGGCGCGTGCCGGCCACGGCCCGGACCACGTCGCGGGACAGTCCAGCGTCCGCGGGGGTCCCGGGCCCGGGGCTGATCACAACCCCGTCCGGCAGCTCCGCGACCAGCTCGGCGACCGTGAACGCGTCGTTGCGGACGACCTCGACGTCGGCGGCGAGCTCCCCGAGCAGCTGCGCGAGGTTGTACGTGAACGAGTCGTAGTTGTCGACGATCACCACCCGGGGGGTCACGACCTGCTCCTGTCCCGTCACCTGCTGCTGTCCCGTCGCTGGTCGGTCACCGCGAACCATCCGTCGCTGTCCATGGTGGCGAGGTCGCCGGTGCGCAACCACCCGTCGTGGAGGCGGTGGCCCAGGGGACCGGGCTGGCGCCAGTAACCGGCCGGGATCTGCGGGCCGTACACGATCAGCTCCCCGAGTGCACCGGGCGGCAGGACGCGGGTCGGGTCGTCGGGGTCGACCACCGCCGCCACGGTCTCGGTCATCGGCAAGCCGATGCTGCCGTCGACCGGACGACCGTAGACGGGGTTGGCGTGCGTCGTGGGACCCCTGCCCGGCCCGTACGCCACACGCAGCCGCGCCCCGCTGTGGTCGCCCAACCAGCCGACCAGCTCCGGCGTGAGCGCCCCGAGCACGAGGCACACCCGGGCAGCGTCCAGCCCACGTACGCCGGCCTGGACCAGGTGCCCGAAGGCGGCCGGGCACCCGGCGAGGATCGTCGGCCGGGTCCGTTCCACCGTGGCGCTCAACGGCTCACCGTCGGCAGGGACGAACACCAGCGTGGCGGCCGCCAACGTGGCGGTGAGTGCCCCGACCGTGACGTCGACCGCGCCGGGGACCGGGCCGGCCACGACGATGCGTTCCCGGCCGGACTGGATATCGGGGATCCACAGCCGGACCTGGAAAGCACTGGCGAGCAGGTTGCGGTGGCTGAGCGTCACGGCGCGGTGCGCGTGTCCCGGCCCGTCCGCGTGGACGATGGCGGCCGGGCCGTCGGGAGCGACGACCGCCTGGCCCGCCACGCGCCGGTGCCCCTCCACCAGCGCAGTGAGCGCCTCGACGTCGTCGTCGGGTCGGACCCTGTAGTAGTGCCCGCTGCGCCGGCCGGTCACCGGGAACAGCCTGTCGCGGGGGAACGGCAGCCAGTCCTCGAGTCCGGTCGCGACGACGTGGCGCAGCGCCGGGAGGCGGCCACGGACGGCGTTCACACGTGGGACCACGGTCGACAGGCACACCGCGGCGACGCATCCGGTGCAGTCGAGATCGTGGTGAAGCTCCGCCTCTGGGGTGTCCGCGTCAACCGGGACGGCGACCGCTCCGACACGCCAGGTGGCGAACAGCGCGATCAGCCGGGCGGGGATGTCGGGCAGGACGACGCCGACGCGTGATCCGGGAGTGACGCCGAGCGCGAGGAACGCGGCTGCGAGGCGGTCGGTCTGCCTGAGCAGATCGGCGTAGCTGAGCGTGGCACCCCAGAACCAGGTCGCGGTGACGTCCGGGAAGTCCCGTGCCGCGTCGTCCAGGAGTCGTGTCACCGCAACGTCGGGGATGGGATAGTGCGGCGGCACACCAGGCGGGTACGAGCCGATCCACGGCCGGGGCAGCGCCGCCGGGTCCGGCATCGTGCGCTGACGCGCCGGTTCGTGTGGCACTTCGCTCCTCGGAGTGGACCTGGCGCCGTTCGCGGCAGACACACAGCGGGCAGGGTGAGTGTAACGAGCAGCGCTGAGGCGGCATCTGGGCGACGCGGCGCTGCGCCATACTGCCGGCATGGCGCAGCTGCCGGCCGACCTCGATGAGGTGCGTTCCCGTTTCGACCGCGAGCTGTGCGACGTGATGGCGCGGATCGACGAACGGCTGGTGGGGCTGCACTCCGGCCTGCGACCGCTCAGCGAGGAACTGCGCGCGTTCGTCAGCGGTGGGGGCAAGCGGCTGCGTCCTGTCCTTCTCCTGGTGGGGTTCCGGGCGGCGGGCGGAGGCGACATCACGCCCGCCCTGGGCCCCGCCTTGGGAGTGGAGCTGCTGCACACATCCGCGCTCGTGCACGACGACCTGGTGGATGACGCCGCCACCCGGCGGGGACGGCCGACCGCCCACGTCGCCTTCGCCGACCGCCACCGCGACGCCGGGTGGGCCGGAGGGGCGGAGACGTTCGGCGCGTCCGCCGCGCTGCTCCTGGGTGACCTCGCGTTCGTCCTCGCCGACGAGCTGTTCGCCGAGGCCGCGGCCGTCGTCCCCCCCCAACGGTTCGTCGCCGCCCTGCGCTCCTTCACGGCGATGCGCGAGGAACTGACCGCCGGGCAGTTCCTCGATCTGGTCGCCGCGCACGACCAGCAGGCCTCGGCCGCGGCGGCGCTAGCGATCGCCAGCTACAAATCCGGCCGGTACTCGGTGGCGCGACCGCTGGAGATCGGTGCCATCCTCGCGGCCGGCGATGGGCCGGTGTCGCGGGCGCTGCGGGCCGCTGGCGTGCCACTGGGCGAAGCGTTCCAGCTGCGCGACGACATCCTCGGCGTCTTCGGGTCGGAGGTCGAGACCGGCAAGTCGGCCCGCTCCGACCTGGCCCAGGGCAAACGCACGTTGCTGGTCGCTCTCACCATCGAACGCCTGCGCGACGACCAGCGGAGTCGGTTCGACTCCATGTTCGGTAAGCCGGATCTCACCGCCGCCGAGGCGGACGAGCTCCGCGACCTCATGTCGGCCTCGGGTGGGCTGGCCGCCACGGAAGCCAAGGTGGACCAGCTCGCCGCCGAGGCGCGGACCGCGATCGACGCGTCGCCGATCGCACCCGACCAGCGACGCCTGCTGCAGGAGCTGGCGGCCGTCCTGGTCGAACGCCGCCGGTAGCGGTCGACAACCCGGCGCTTGCGAGCGGTGGTTGGCCGCCAGCGTCAGTCGGCGTGGGACGGGGCGTCCCGCCGGGCGTTGACCGCCCCACCCACGATGATCGAGGCGGCCAGGAAGAACAGCAGCGTGAAGGTGGCGACCGCGCCCCCGAGGACCGGGCCCAGGAACGATCCGAGCCCCAGGGACGGCGTGGTCCGCATGTAGATGCCGTACACCAGGCCGGACACCACCACACCTGCGCTCGCCACCGCCGCGCCTGGAAGCTCGGCGCGCCACGGGCGGTCCCAGCCGCGGGCGTAGTGGTACAGCGTGGTGATCCACGCGAACGAACCGGCGGGGACGACGATCCACCGGCCCCACGAGTACATCCGCACGAACCCTTCCCCTTCGATGGGGCGCAGGAGCGTGCCGAGGATCGCCAGAGCCGCCAGCAGCGCGGCTGCCAACGTGAACGCGACCGTGGCCACAGCGTCTCGCCACAGATCACGGCGTTCCGCCGTTCCGTACAGGGTCGTGATGCCGCGCATCGCGCCGGTGAACCCGCGCGACGACAGCGCGATCGCCACGCCCAGCGGGTAGAGGAGCATCCCCGCGTTGCCGTCGAACAAGCGGGACAGGGCCGCGACGCCCGCGTTGGCGACCTCGCGGTCGAACGTCAACATGATCGCCGTCCGCAGGTTGTCCTTGACCTGCGCGGCCGTGCTGGCGCCGATGAGCCAGTCCAACGCCCCGATCAACGCCAGCGCCGCGACGGCGAGTGGGATCAGGCCCGCCGCAGCGAAGAACGCCACCTCGGCCACCAACCCGACGGAGCGGGTGCCGCGGAGATGACCGACCGCGTCGAGCGCGACCCGCCCCACCGGGTCGGGTAACCGCCGCGCCGTCCACGCGGCCACGCCGGCGATCTCCGAGCCGGCAGGCCACTGCTCATCGGCGTGGACGTCCGGGCGGTCGGCAGGCCGCTGCTCCTCGCGATCGGCGCCCGAGGTCACCTCGACCAGGTGCCGGCCGCGCCGGTCTCGAGGGTGGGATCCTCCATGCGCTGCTCGACCCAGGGGAACACCCAGGTGAACAGCACCACGACCGCCACCGCCACGAGCGCCACACCCAACAGCACCTTCACGGCCGTCGGCAGCCCGCCGCCGGTCACGCCGTGGGCTCCTGGCGGAGCTCGGCGAAGGTCACCAGCCGTTGGGCGGCGCTGAACCGTGGATGGCAGGTGGTCAGCGTCATGGTCGCCCGTCCCGCCCCCAGCGGGTCGCGGCCGATCACCCACATCGCGGTGGGGGCGACCACCTCCGAACGGCGCACGACGTACACCCACTCGCGCCGCTCGCGGTCCACGACGTGGATCTCGTCTCCCGGCTGCAACTGGTCCTGGTGGTAGAACGGCGCGCCGTAGGTCGTGCGGTGCCCGCTCACCGCGAAGTTGCCGGGCTCGCCGGGCGCCGCCGTGTCGGTGTAGTGACCGGGGCCGCGTTTGAGGACCTCCAGGCTGGTGCCCTCCACCACGAACAGCACGCCGTCGCGGACGGGCGGAGTGTGGCTCCCCGGCCGTTCGAACCACATCGCGGCGTAGGCATCGCCAGGGTCGACCGGTCCAGGGTCGGCCGGTGCGGCCGGTTCGGCGGGCGCGGCCGGGTCGCCGTCCAGCGCGCCGTACGAGACCTCCCACTGGTCCAGCAGCTCACGCTGCGACGCGTCAGCGCTGCGGTTGGTCCAGAACAGCAGGTAGACGAGGTAGAGCAGGATGACCACGCCGGTGGCGATGAGCAGCCATCCGACCGCACGCAGAACCTTGGACACGATCACTCCGCGGCGGTGGGGCACGGCCGCATCGGTACCATCGGCCGCCGACCGACGCATCTGGACCGGATCGTGCCTGAGAGTCGACATCGCAGGAAGGGTAAGGCCAGGCCGCGGCCGAGCAAGGCAGCCGGCCCGCCCGTCAAGCCAAAGCCCAGCCCGCCGTGGGTGCCCACGGTCGGGGTGTCGCTGCTGGTCCTCGGCGTCGTCGTGGTGATCGTGACGTACGTGCCGAACGTCCTGTGGGACGGCAACCTCGGGCTGGTCGCCGGGTTCGCGGTGATGGCGGTCGGCTTCGGCTTCCTCACCCAGTGGCGATGACGAGTTGCACGGGTGTGGTTCTTCCCCACGTCCATCCACGTCCTGGGGATAACGAAGCACACGGATGTCGTCCCGCACCGGGGTTGTCCACCGCGTTCATCCACAATCTGTGGGCATCTTGAACTGATCAGGCCGTTGCCACTGGCTGCGACTCACTCGCGGACCAGCTCGACGCGCTCGTGCATCCGCTCCCCACAGTGGCGGGGGGAGGTGGCGGCGCCCCGCATCACCAGCAGCAGCTCCGCGCCGCACTGCGCGCACCAGTACAGCGTGCGTTCCCCGCGACCGACCGCGGGCTGCGGGACGGGGTCGGCTGCGCCCGCGTCCGCCGCCATGCCGCGCAACATCGACGTCCCGGCCTTGTAGATCGCGACGCCCAACAACGGGGCGAGCACCCACTTGGCCCCGAAGACGACCGCCACGACGATCGCCGCCAGGCCGAGGACGATCCAGACGGCCATCACCCGCCTACAGACGCTCGAGGATGGTGGCGTTGGCGAGCCCGCCGCCCTCGCACATCGTCTGCAAGCCGAAGCGGACGCCGCGGGCTCGCATCGCGTGCACCAGGGTGGTCAGCAGCCGCGCGCCTGAGGCGCCCAGCGGGTGCCCGATCGCGATCGCGCCGCCGTTGACGTTGACGCGGTCCAGGTCGGCTCCGAGCTCGTCGGCCCAGGCGAGGACGACCGGGGCGAACGCCTCGTTGACCTCGAACAGGTCGATGTCGTCGACGGTCAGTCCAGCGCGCTGCAACGCCTTGCGGGTCGCGGGGATCACGCCGGTCAGCATCAGGATCGGGTCGTCGCCGGCGAGCGCGAACGTGTGGAACCGGGCCATGGGCTCCAGACCCAGCTGCCCGGCCTTCTCCGGGGTCGTGATCAGCACCGCCGCGGCCCCATCGGAGATCTGCGAGGCGTTCCCGGCGGTGATCACCCACCGGATCTGGGGGAACCGCTCGGCGAGCGACTCGTCGTAGAAGGCCGGGCGCAGGTCGGCTAACGCCTCCAGTGACGTGTCGGGCCGGATCCCCTCGTCGGTGGTGACCTCCGCGATCGAACCGTCGTCCTGCACGGCTTTGATCGGGAGGATGTCACGGTCGAACCGGCCGTCGCGGGCGGCCGCAGCGGCGCGCCGGTGCGAGTGCAGCGCGAGTTCGTCGAGCGCTTCGCGGGGCAACCCCCAACGCGCGGCGATCAGCTCCGCCGAGATCCCCTGGGCGACGAGCCCCTCCGGGTACCGCTCGAACAGCTTCGACCCGAACGGGTTCTTCCCAGCCAGCGACGACCCCATCGGGACCCGGCTCATCGACTCGACCCCGCACGCGATCGCCACGTCGTAGGCCCCGGCCATCACCCCTTGCGCGGCGAAGTGGGCGGCCTGCTGCGAGGAACCGCACTGGCGGTCGACCGTGGTGGCGGGGACCGTCTCGGGGAAGCCAGCGGCGAGGACCGCGTTGCGGGCGATGTTGTAGGTCTGCTCGCCGATCTGCGACACGCAGCCGGCGATCACGTCGTCGACCTCGCGGGGGTCCATCCCCGCCCGGTCGATCAGGCCGCGCAGCGTCTCTGCGAGCAGGTCGACCGGGTGAACGTGGTGGAGGCCGCCGCCCGGCTTGCCACGGGTCTGGGGGGTGCGGACGGCCTCGACGATCACAGCTTCGCGCATGTTCAAGGGGCTCCGTGAAACAGTCGCTTGCGCCCCGGAGCGTACCTGGGGAGCGCGGCCTACCGGCGACGTCGCTGACGGCGCCCCCGCTTCGGACCCCCGAGAGCGTCGCGGAGCAGGTCGACGACCTGCGGCGAATCGGGTTTGGCCACCACGGGGAGGTCGAGCTCGGCGGCCTCGGCCCGCACGGCCGCGTCGAGGTTCCCGGTGAAGATCACGATCGGGCCGTCGAAGCCCTGCTCGCGCAGGTGCGTGGAAGTGCGCAGACCCCACGCGCCAGGCAGGCGGTGGTCGAGGACGACCGCGTCAACGTCCTCCTCGCGCAGGATCGCAACGGCCTGCTCGGCGGTGTCGGCTTCGCGGACCCGCCACCCTTCCGCGCGCATCTGCATGCCGAGGACCAGGCGCACGCTCGTATCGTCGTCGACGACCAGGACGTGGTGGCTCATGCCTCCTCCCGGGGCGCGGTCGCAGCAGCCTACGCCGACATCCGCTCCGGGTTCCCACCGGGCGCCCGACGACCTAGTCTCTACCCGACCATCGTGGGGCGAGGGGTAGTCGCATGGGAGCACCTGTATTCACCGTCCGCTGGCGTCGGGCTGGCGCGCTCACGGTGGCGGCTGCGCTGGCTGCCGCCTTGGTCGTCGCCGTACCGCCCGGGGCGCATGCGCAGACGGTGGAGACGGCGACCACGGTGCTCAAGAACCAAGAGGGTGTGCAGGTCGGGGAGGTCGCTTTCATCCAGTTCGATCCCGACCACACGGTTGTCGTGGCGACCATCACCGGGGGCATCACCCCAGGGGCCTTCCACGGCTTCCACGTGCATGCGAACCCGGTCTGTGACCCCAACGCTCCCGATGGTCCCTTCACTACCGCCGGAGGCCACTACAACCCGGGCAACACCCCGCACGGCCAGCACGCCGGGGACATGCCGGTGCTGTACGTCAAAGCGGACGGCACCGCCAACCTGCTGTTCGTCACCAACCGGTTCACGGTCGCCGAGGTCGCCGGGAAGCGATCGGTGATCGTCCACCAGTTGCCCGACAGCTACGCCAACATCCCCGACCGGTACACCTCCGGCGGGACCCCCGGCCCGGACGCCATGACTCTGGCGAGCGGCGACGCCGGCGCCCGCGAGGCCTGCGGGGTGATCGGGCCGGCCACCACCGAGGAGCCTCCGACCGACATCCCGACCGAGGACCTGGCTCCCGCCGATGGCGCGATCCTCGTCGATCTGGTGAACCGGGCCGGTGAGGACGCTGGGCTCGTCGTCTTCGAGGAGATCCCGGCGGACGGCGACAGGGCCGCGTCGATGTTGGTGGCCGCGTTCGCGACCGGGATCGCGCCGACCAACGCGTTCCACGGGTTCCACGTCCACGCCGGCGACCGCTGCATCAAGGCCAAGGGGCAGCCATCGTTCGGTCACGCGCTGGGGCACCTCAACCCTGACGACCCGCCCAACAGCCACCCCGCGCACGACGGCGACATGCCGGTGCTGTACATGGCCGAGGAGGACGCGGCGCTGGCGTTCGACACCGACCGGGTCACCCAGCTGAACGAGGTCGCCGGCCACACGGTCATCGTGCATCAGTTGCCCGACAACTACGCCAACATCCCCAACCGCTATCAGCCGCCGGAGCCGGACGCCGTCACGCGGGCCACCGGTGACGCCGGCGGCCGTGAGGCCTGCGGGATGATCGAGGGCGCCCTCCGGTTGTGGGGTCCGGACCGGTTCGGGACGGCTGCGGCCATCTCGCAGAACACGTTCCCGACCGCGCTGCCGGAACGTGCCGAGGCGGTGGTCCTGGCGCGGGCGTTCGTGTACGCCGACGCGTTGACCGGCGCCCCGCTGGCCGAAGCCAAGGGCGGCGTCACGCTCCTGACCGAGCGCGATCAGCTGACCGACACGACCGAGACCGAGCTGAAGCGGGTGCTGCCCACCGGCAAGACGGTGTTCATCCTCGGTGGGCCCGAGGCGATCAGCCCCGCGGTCGAGCAGGCCGTCCGGGACATGGGCTACACCACCCAGCGGCTGGCTGGGGCGACCCGCGTGGAGACCGCGATCCGGGTCGCCGAGGAGCTCGACGCCACCCACGACCGGGTCATCGTCACGACCGGGTACAACTGGCCGGACGCGGTCGCCTCCGGCGCCGCCGCCGTCGACTCGGATGCGGTGATCGTGTACTCGGTGGGCGACGACCCGCACCCGGCCACCACCGCCTACATCGCCGCGCACGCCAACGAGCCAGCGTTCGCGGTGGGTGGCCCGGCGGCGCGGGCCTACGCCGGCCTGCCCAACGAGAACAAGCTGTTCGGTCCGACCCGGATCGAGACGGCGATCGCCGTCGCCAACCGGTTCTTCCCGAACCCGACGTTCGTGGCCCTGTCGCGTGACGGGCTCAGCCCCGAACCCACCGACCCGTACTTCGCCGACGCCCTCGCCGGTGGGCCGCACGTCGGACGCCTCGGTGGGCCGGTGGTGCTGACCGACGAGACCAACCTGCATCCGGCCGTCGCGAGATACGCCTGCGACAACGCGGACGCGATCGTCCGTGAGTACGCCTACGGCGGGACGGCAGCACTGGCCAACGAGGTCGTCGCCGGGTTCGAGAACCGCGCACGGGGGGAGGGCTGCTAGCGACCGGCGCACGGCTGCCTGACGGCAGCGTCAGGGCTGAAGAACGATCGGCAGCGAGTTCACGTGCATCTCGGAGCCGTCCTCCGCCGACGACTCGTACACGCGCAAGGTCGCGATCTCCTCGCCGGTGACGTCGAACTCCACATCGAAGGAGAACCGCCCCGGCTGCCCCATCGTGCCGCCCATCGTCGATCCGTCCGCCAGCGTCCCCCCGTCAGCGTCGAGGAGCTCCCACACGACGTTCGCTTCGAACGTCGAGCTGCATCCGGTGACGGTGAACGGGCTGGTGACCCGCTCGCCAGGCGAAGGCTGCACCACGAAGATGAGATCAGTTCCCGACGGGGGGTCGGCGCAGGGATCGTCGGCGTCGGGTGAGGCGGTCACCGTCACGGTCACCGTCGACTGCGCTCGGAGTTCGCCCGCCTGGTCGCCGCGGGTCCCGCAGGCCGTCGCGACGATGAGGACCACGATGGCGGCCGCGAGGCCCTTGCGGTGACACATCGGCCTGCCTGATCGTCGTCGCCGAGCAGCTTAGGCGGTGTGTCCGGGTCCCTAAGCGCTCCGCCACCGCCGTAGACCCGTCGCGGACCTCGCCCGTGGTGGCTGCGGCCCACCTTGGGAGGGCCAGCCGTCGGCTCGGGATGGGGCGCGGATGCTCCGATACCATCCGTGACCGCGGTGATCTCGGTCACCAGACCGTCGCGGGCCCGTAGCTCAGCTTGGCAGAGCGCCTGCTTTGCAAGCAGGAAGTCGTCGGTTCGAATCCGATCGGGTCCACCACGTTTCCGCAGGTCAGCGGGGTTCTCGGCTCCTCCGCCATCTCCGGGGACATCCGGATTGATCACGAATTGATCACGAGCGGTACGGGGACTGGACCGGGTACCGGTCGTGACACGACCGGCGGCAAGACGCCAGCGGGACACGGCAACCGACCCGATCAGACGGCCGGTCGAGCGGAACCGGGCGATCTACGCGGGGACCTTCGGCTTCGACTCCGCGTACAGGGTCCGGGATGAGATGTTCGCCCCGTTGGGCCACACGATCGTGCCGGCGCGCGAATCGACCTCGACCTGGCAGAACAGGTCGTAGTCGCGCAGCCGCTCGAACATCGGCCCCTCCAGGTACGGCTCCAGGTCGATGACCCGGACCTGGCCGTCCTCAAACCGGAGTTCGACGAGGTAGCGACCCAGGAGCGTCACGCCGACCACGTCGACGACGGGAAGGATCTCGTTCACTGCCGCTCCTCCAACTGCTGTTCAAGAGGATGCGACGGTCGAGGTCAACGTCGGTCCACTTGAGCCCAAGCAGCTCGGACCGACGCATGCCCGACGCCAGCGCGACGTACCAGAGCGGGTACAGCTCGTCTTCTTCGGTGTGCTTCAGGAAGCTCTGGACTTGCCCGGCGGTCCAGGTCCGCATCTTGCGACGACGAGCCGCACGGACAGTGGCGAGACGCGGCGGATTGGCGTTGCCTGCCGGGTTAACGACCAGGACTCCCCAGGAGACCGCGTCGTTCAGCGCCTTCCGCACGATGCGGTGGATGCCGTGAACGGAAGCCGGTGAGAGCCCGCCCCCACCGTCGAGCCTGCCGTCGGCTAGGAGATCCGTCAGTTCGTGATCATCAACCAGAAGGCCAAGCGGGATCCGCACGGACCTCGCCGACCGGCTCCTCCGTGAGCTGGGGGAGTTCGACGAGCCTCGCGAGGGACGGCGAGCGAAGGCTCTCGACATCGTGGACATCCTTAACGCGGAACCCGGTTCGCCCTGGAAGGACCGGATCAAGATGCCCAACAGCAAGGAGGGTGTCGCGAGCCAGCGGACGTGGACGGAGTCGCTGAAGCCTGTCCTCGATGGCGTCCTGGGCGACAAGGAACCCGAGGTGATCGCGGGGGCTCTGGACAACTTCTGGAAGGCGCTCCGGAATCTGATGGCCGAAGCCTTCGCAGAGCCGTCCCGGTACGTGCTGCAGAAGTCGGTCGGGGTGTTCGCCTGGAACGAGGTCGCAGCTCTCGTGTTCCGCAACTGCTTGGCCGCGGGGGCCGACTTCAGCGTGGCCAAGATGGAGCAGATGCTCAAGCACGCCGACCAGTTCATCGAGCCGGACTTCTGGCTCGGCAAGCGCCACGGTGGCCAGGCGCTCCTGTACGGCGGTCGAGGTGGGTTCGCGACGCTGGCTTCATTGATCATGGACCAGCTGCCTGAGTCGGAGCTTGAGATCAATCTCTGACCGGGTAGGCAGCATCGTCGGGGGTCGGGGCGTGACATTGCTCCGACCCCCGAGCATCTCAACACCTGCGTCGGTCACTCGCGACAGGGGCGGCGGCCCAGGTTCGGACGCTAGGGGGGCAACTCATCAACCGTCTCCAGGGGAACCCGACGCTGTCGTGTTGGGGGCGCTCAAGGCCCGTCGGTGCGGGAGCGGGCTTGCAGGACATGATCGTCACATTCACAGCCACCGCTGTGCTGTGGTGAAACCCGACGATATTGGAAGGCCGCCGTCAGGGTGCCAGCCGCTTCGTCCTCGGCGGCCCCGCATCCCCCCGTCGCCCACGACGCTCCCTCACCTCTCCTAGGTCGATCGGTTCGGCGTTAGCACTCGCTTCCTCCCACCATTCCGGAATAGGGAGGGCGACCAGGTGGAGTATCTGCTGCCCCGGATGCGTCACCACGGAGCGCACCGTTCCCCACTGTTCGAGAGCCAAGATGTCGGCTCCGTCCCAATAGAGGACGACTCGGTCTAGGTCCCCGCCCCAGTCGCGGATAGTTGCCTTCGCCTGCCGGACCTTCTGCAGCGGGCACCCTGCATCGCGCAGCGCACCGATCGCCCGCGCGGTTACTGCGTCAGCGATCGACCAATAGCGCGTGAAGCGTTTTCCACACGACGGTGCGAGTGAGGGTTCCACCAGGCCGCTTCTTGCCCAATAGTCGAGGGTAGAACGCGGTACGCCTGCGAACTCGCAGACCTGAGGCGTGCTCAACCCCTCGACGATGCCCTGTCCTGGAGTCGCCATGCTGGGAAGTAAAGCTAATAACTATCATTGTCGCAAGCTTCCCTTAGAGTGGGGCCACGCTCACGGACAGGGCGAGCACATGAAGGCGATCGATCTCTACAGCGGAGCCGGAGGCTGGAGCCTCGGTCTACGCATGGCCGGGATCGAGGTCATCCGCTCGTACGAGTGGTGGGATTGCGCTGCGCGGACCCACCGAGCGAACCTGGGCTCCAGAGTCGACGAAGTGGACATCCGACAACTCGATCCGCGGAACGTGCCCGAAGCGGACATCGTTGTCGGCTCCCCTCCTTGTACCGAGTTCTCCTTCGCGAACCGCGGCGGCAACGGCGACATCGCCGAGGGCCTTCGCGACATCGCGAAGTTTCTCGAGATCGTGGAACACCTCCAACCGGCGTACTGGGCCATGGAGAACGTGCCCCGCGTCGCCGGCATCCTCCGACGCGAGATCCAGCCGGGTGGTTTGCTGCGGCGCTACGCAGACCTGGTGGACGTGATCGAGGTCGTGAACATGGCTTCCCTGGGCCTACCGCAGAAGCGGAGGAGGATGATCGCTGGGCGCTATCCGCTCGAGCTGCTCGAGGCCTACACCGAGCGCTTGCCCAACAGGACGTTCGGCGGGGTTCTCGAGCGTCTGTCTGACGCGCCCGTGCGCGATCCCATCTACGACCTGAAGCTGACGCGTGAGGAACTGACGGAGCAGGAACCCGAGGCACCGCTGAACGACGAAGAGGAGCGGATGAACCGGGAAGCGAAGACGTACCACCCCGTGTACAACAAGATGAGCTTCCCGGACGAGCTGGAGCGACCCTCTCGAACCGTCACCGCCGTCTGCACCCGCGTCTCCCGAGAGAGCATCGTCATCGAAGCGCCCGAGAGGCCAGGCTGCTACCGACGTCTCACTTTGCGTGAGCGGGCATCGCTGCAGGGGTTCCCCATCACCTACCAGTTCTTCGGCGGGGCGTACACCGACAAGCTGAAGCTCATCGGTAACGCACTTCCTCCGCTGGCGGCCTACTACATAGGCCATGCGATGCTTGGCACCGAGCCGGGTGATCTCGGCGCCTCGGGCTCGATCCTATGTGACCACTCACAACCGCCGGACCGCCCGGATGAGACTCCTCCGCCCGGGCTGAGCAATCGACACCGTCGCAATCGTAAGTTCCGCGCGGCGCTACCTCATCTCCGGTTCGGGAGTGGCATGAGGGTTGAGTTGGCCAACTCGGCTCGCAAGGACAACCCCTCCTGGCGGACAGCCTTTTACTACGGCAACTCGAAGAAGTACGAAACGGTCGAGCTAACGGACGAACTCCTGGCAACCGCTCTCGATGCGCTACCCAGCGACACCTCCAACGAAGTGCGCAAAGCGATCACCGATCGACATGACTCTTGGAGCGCTCACTCCGGTGCAGACATCCAACGACGATGGACGCACAGGGCCGAGGAGTCGGTACACCCTTTCGAGTTGGCCGACGACCTAGGGGCAACAGCTAAGTCCATCCGCGCGATTATCAATGTGGTCTCGCTTGATCAGATTCTCGATATCATCTTCGAGTTGGTTCCGAACGTCCGAGACGGGCAACGCCCCAAGTTTCGAGACCATGGACACTGGATTATGGCGGGGCTGATCGTAGGAGCCGCTTTCAACGCATCTAGGGCTGAGTAGCGGTCCCGTCTACCAGATTCACCGGGTGCTGGCCGACTCTTCGGTCGCGTCTTCCTGCTCATCCTCCTCCATTCGCGCTCTCATCGGAATCTTAGCGATCTCCTTCTCTGTCCTGGCCTGTTGTGCTTCGAAGCCCTCGTCGTACCGCTTTTCGATGGGTGCGTAGTCCTCGGGTTCAACACCGATAACCCAGATCGGAAGTGTGAGCGACATCTTTGCCGTAGGCAGCTCCCTAGAAATTCGTTCCATATAGGCAACATTCTCATCGATTAGGTTCGCAAACCTCTTCATCGGGACGATGAGAACCGCCACATCGATCTGATCGATCGAGTACGACAGTTGGAACTTGAATACATCGGTATACCACCGCGCCATGTTTCCGAATTGCGCTTCGATCTGAATTTTGTCTCGTTTGAAATCGGCTTTAAGTCCCGTTGCGGGGAGATCAGTCCGGCTTGGATCTACAATATAGGGTTGAGGTTCCCAACCAGCAGCACCGAAGGCCTCATCC
>JALYHG010000060.1 GCA_030776725.1 Actinomycetota bacterium | reverse complement strand
GGGAGAACACCACGCGCTCGACGTAGGACCGTACGCCTCGCACAGGCTCTCCCATGCCCGAGTAACCGACTGCGGTACTTCGCGCAACAAGGACCGCCGCCGACTGTGGCAGTTGCGCCAGAGGACCCCCTGAGCCCGGAGGCGATCCCGAGCGGGGTACCACAGCGCGATAGGCCGAAGACGCCTGGATGAGCATGCAGCATCCAGCGCGGCCTATGCGGGCGGCTCGCCTTCGGATCCTCGAGCTTGACATCGTCGTCGGCCGCGCAGTAGTCCCCGCTTCGGGCGGCCCGGTCGTCGTCACGGACCGCCCGTAACTGCCGCGCCAGCGAACAACTGCCCGAGCGATATCGCGCAGCCGAATCGTTGGCGGGGGCGTGCTTGTATCGGGCGATCCCGAGCGGGGCGTTACAGGGCGAGTAGGGCGACGAGGACTGGATGAGCATGCAGCATCCAGCACGGTCTATGCGCCCGGCTCGCCTTTGGATCCTGAGCTTGACATCGTCGTCGGCCGCGCAGCAGTCCCCGCTCTGCGCGGTCGTGTCGCCGAACCAGCTGTCCGTAACGACAGCGCGCCTCCCTACGCACAAGCAGCGGCACCGCTAGGCCCCCCGCCGGTTCGATGGCGGCCACAGTGACGCAGTCACGCCGTACTTCGGCGCCGGCCAGCCTCCAAGCGGCGGCGCCGGCCTGTTCCGGAACTGAGACTGTTCGCCGTCCGCGAACCGCGAGCGACCGACGTCGCTGGCCGAACGGTTCGGCCGTGGCGCCTCCCCGGTCCTGCGTGTCGGCTCCGTCGCCAGCCACGAGATCCTCGCCGCGACGGACGACCGGGATACGGACCTGGTGGTCATCGGGACGCAGCTGCGACGTCAGGAGGACGGGCGCCCGTTCCTCGGACACGGCGCCGAGTTCCTCCTCGAGCACGCCCCCCAGACGGTCGTGGCGGTGGTCTTCCCCGAGGTCACCACGACCTGAGTCGTTGACGGCCACCTGCCCCGCTCGCGGTCGCTCAGGCCACCGCGGGCGACGTGGCCGCTGAGCGTCCGGCGAGGTGCTCGGCGACGTACGCCGCGTCCTGCCCGACCCCGACGAACAGCATCGAGCCGAACGCGTACTGGAAGGCGAGCCCGACGAAGTACAGGCCGGGGGCGTCGGCCACGATCCCGCGCTCCTCGCGTGGCCAGCCGTCCTCGCCGGTGACCGGCAACTCGATCCAGCTGAAGTCCTGCCGGAAGCCGGTCGCCCAGATCACGTTCGCGACGTCCAAGATCCGTTCGTCGTCGACCACGGGCAGACCGTCGCGCACGCCGGTGACGCGGACGCCGGCGCGCTCGACACCGGCCTCCTCCAGGTGGGCGTTCTTGTAACGGATGAGCGGACCGCCGTGAGCTCGGATCTTCGAGCGGGCCTTGCGCCCGATCGGCGTCTTGATGGTGAGCACGCGCCGCGCGACGAACGACAGCACCGGCCAGAGGAACCGGGACATCGGGCTCTCGATGTCGAAGGGCATCTGCCCGGTGTCCCGGCCGACCAGCACCGTCTGGTGGAGCGGGCCGAGCTCGTGGGCGACGTCGGCGCCGGAGTGCGAGGCACCGACGACCAGGACCGGACCGGGCTGGAGCTGCGACGGGTTCTTGTACTCGCTCGAGTGCAGCTGACGGATGCGCGGGTCGAGCTCGTCCGCGAACGACGGTGTGTACGGCCCACCGAAGGTCCCGGTCGCGACGACCACGTTGTCCGCCACGAGCTCGCGGTCGCCGACCGTCACGACGTAACGCCTGCCCTCCTGACGCACCCGCTGCACGCGGGTGCCGGTCCGCACGGGCAGGTCGAAGGCCACGGCGTAGTCCTCGAGGTAGGCGGCGACCTCGTCACGCTTGGGGTACCGGTCCCCGTCTCCCGGGAACGCCAGCCCCGGCAGCGAGCAGAGCTTCGCGGGGTTGTAGAGCTTCAGGGAGTCGTAGTGGCGCCGCCAGTTGTCCCCGATGCGTTCTGCGGCCTCCAGGATCACGAACGGTCGGCCCCGTTCGGTGAGCTGCTGGCCGACGGCGAGGCCGGCCTGCCCGGCGCCGATGATGACGGTCTCGATGTCTTCGCGGTCTGATCCGGTCCGGGTGCGGGTGTCCATAGGGCTCCTCCTGGTTCGTTCATCGGGTCTTCCGTGCGATCCGGCCCCGCCCGACGTTGATGACGGCGCGCAGCGCCGCTCCCCGGGAGCCGCCGGACCGTTCGCGGAACATGCCGTCGAGCACCTGCTCGACGTCGCTGGCCTGCCGGTCCGTCAGTGCCTCGAGGCGCTGTGCCCCGATCGGGTCGGTACGGGTGACGGCCTCCAGCAGGTGCCGTGCCGAGTCGAACCGCACCGACCGGGTCGCCGTCCGCACGCGGACCTCCGTCAGCCCGACCTGACGAAGCCGGTGGGCGAGCCGGGTCGGGTCGGCCAGCTGGAAGGCGGTCGGCGTCAACGGGGGTGGGGCGAAGTCTGCGGCCACCGCGGTGAGCGCACCGACGTAGTAGGCCAGCGGCTCCACCTCGCCGAGCGTGGCGAAGGACGCGACCCCGACGAGGCTGCCAGGAGGAGCGGCGTGCACGAGTCGCCGCAGGTCGGTCGCGAGGTCGGCCATCGTGGCCACCTGCACCGTCGAGACGGCCAGGTCGTACGCCTCCCCGTCCGGGCCGAGGTCGAGTGCTGCTAACGCTGCGGTGCGGGCTCCGACGTCCATGCCCCCAGACTCGCGGCAGCGTCGACGGACCGCTTCGGGAGGAACACCCATATCTGGATCCCGGGCGGATATGGGTCTTTCTGTGTAGACGCCACCCGCGGGTTCACACGACGTCGTGCTCGTAGGCCCAGGCGGTCGCGGCGGACCGCGAGGAGATGCCCAGCTTGGTGAACATGTTGCTGAGGTGCCGCGCGACGGTCTTCTCGCTAATCACGAGCGTGTCCGCGACCTCCCGGTTCGTGGCGCCGGTGGCCACCAGGCGCAGCACCTCCACCTCGCGGGGGGTGAGCCCGCCCGGCGCCGCGGACTCCTCGGTGGGAGCGAGCTCCGCGACCCGGGCGAGATCCGGGGTGGCGCCGAGCCCCTCGAACACCCGGCGTGCGGCGTCCAGCTCCATGTCGGCGGTGTCGTCGTCCCGGAGCTGCCGACGTGCCTCGGCCATGCGCAACCGCACCCGCGCCGCCTCGTAGGGGGCGTCGAGCTCCTGCCACGCGGACCAGGCACGCCGCAACGCGACGCCGGCCGTCTGCGGATCACCGTCGGCCAACACGACCGCGCCCCGCGCGGTTGCCGCGACCGCGTGCAGGTAGACGACGTCGAGGTCGGCGGCGAGCTCCTCCAGCTCGTCGGTGGCGGCGCGGGCGGCGTCGACATCACCCGCAGCGAGCGTGATCTCGACGAACGCCGACAGGACCCGTGACCGCTTCATCCGGTCCTCGGCGGTCTCCTCGACGACCCGTCGGATCGCGGACCCGGCGTCATCGATCCGGCCCTGCGCCAGCCGCAGGAGGGCGAGCCCGGGCTGGACGGGATGGCCCCACTCGCTGGCCTGCCGGTAGGACTCCTCGGCCCGGGCGAACTCGCCCCGCAGACGCAGCAGCTCGGCCTGCTGGTAGCGGGCCATGCCCATCACCGGGTCCGTCGGCGGGCCTTCCAGGTGCGCACAGGCGCGGTCGGCCTCCTGCATGGCCTCGGACCAGTCCCCGCGCAGCTGCATGATCTCGGACCGGTGGATCAGGCACTGACCGCGGTACGGCTGCAGTCCCGGCTGCCGGGCAACCCAACGACTGAGCGCCGCGGTCCACTCCTGGGCCCGGCGGAGGTCGAACATCTCGCGACAACCGATGACGACCCCGCAGTAGACGATCCCCGCCGGGATCGGAGAGACGTCCCCGGCCGTCACGGCCACCATCGCGGCGTCGAACATCTCGGCGGCGCGGTCCGCGTCGGCCATCGCGACCAGCGCGCGTCCGCACCCCAACCGGGACAGCGCCATGAGATCGGGATCGTCGTACCGGTCCGCGATGGCCCGCACCTCCTCGAAGGCCGCCAACGACGTCTGCGGATCGCCCGCATCCAGCGCGCCCAACGCCTGGGGGATCCGGACGTAGCCCTGCTCCGGACCCTCGAGACCGGACTCCTCCAGGAGGTCCCGAGCCCGGGCGATCCATCCCGCACCGGGCGCGTGCTGGCCCCGCCGCAGGTGCAGGACCCCGAGCCAGAACGCCGACCGCACGGCCGGTCCGACCTCCCCCGCCTCGACGAACGCCTGGTGGGCCCGCTCCGACGCGTCGGTGGCCTCGTCGTCATGTCCGGTGAGCGACGCCGCGACGGCCAACCGCTGCAGGTCGTCCGCGGACAGATCCAGGTCCTGATCGGCGGCCGACAGCGCCCCGAAGGCCTGGGTCCAGTCCGCCCGGGCGTACGCCTCACGCCCCGACGTCAGCACCTCAGAGGATCGCATCTCCACCTGTCCCGCACGCCCTCGCCCCACCCTACAGACGACGTCGCTGCCCTAGCCGCCCGCACCGCCGTGGTCAGCCAGAACCTCGAGGAACCGGTCGACGTCCCTGTCGGTCGTCCAGACGTGGGGGGGAGACCCGCATGGAGTCCCCACCAGGCGCTCACGTGGACCTGCGCCTCGGCGAGGTCTTCGACCAGCGTCGGTGGCGCGCCGCCGGGGATCCTGACACCCAGCATGTGGCCGACCCGGACGTCTTCACCACGCCATGCTCGACGCCATCGACCAAGGCGACGCCGACCAACTCGAAGTGATGATCCGCGAGCACCTCGCCGCCGCCCGAGACGCCCTTCTCGCCGAGCTCGTCACCGCCAACGACAGCGAATGACGTCAGCCAGGGAGGCCTACCCCCCCCGCACGAGCCCACGCGTACCGTTTCACGCGCGGCTACTCGCCGGATCATTATGGGTGTCGAGCTTCTCACGACCACCCGCCCGCAACCACGGCGATGAGCGCGGCCACGCGGCCCTGCTTCACGCGGGCGCATGCTGGTCGTGCCTGGTCCGGGACGAGTACGGTCGTTCAGTGAGGGGCCGAGGAGTTGGGTGCGATGTCATTGCAGGGCAGCACGTGGAGCGATGTGCATCGCCGTCTGTCCGCCAGACCGTCAGTCGAACTGTCTGCCGCTGAACTCGGCACGCTCGCCGACGCGTTGTTCTGGCTGGACAGGCCGGCCGAATCGGCGGCTATGTGACACAGGCCTACCTCGCCTGGACCGCGGCGAGGTCGAGGCCGCAACCATCGCGGCGTGGCGCGCCTTCTTCGAGCACTTCCAGGTCGGGGAGAAGGCGGCCGCGAGCGGCTGGCTCGAACGGC
>JALYHG010000059.1 GCA_030776725.1 Actinomycetota bacterium | reverse complement strand
GACCACCGGCACAGCCTGCGCGGCGACCTCCGGGACCCCCTCCAGCCGTACTGGCGGCTGCCAGGACGGGAAGTGCTCCCAGGGACGCACCTGGCGCTCGCGGCCGAGGTCGGTCGGTCGGCGGCCGCCAGCCCAACCCGGGCTGACCACGTCGAGGAGCGCCGCGACCAGCATCGCGGTCGCCCCCCACAGCAGGTCGTCATCGAGTTGCCACGCCCACGCCGCACCGCGCTCGGAGAGGGCTACCCACCGCAGCCGCTCGTGCTCCACGAGGGTGACCAGCGGAACGTGCAGGACCTCGTCGACCTCCCAGGGGTTGGGGTCGAGCCGGTGGCGGTCGCGCCACCAGCCCACCACCGGGACCACCCAGAACCGCGACGGGGGGATGTAGAACGTCGGGGCGGTACCGAAGACCTGGACGGTCTCGGGCCGCAGGGCGATCTCCTCGCGGGCTTCGCGCAACGCCGCCTGCTCGAACGTCTCGCCGGTGTCGACCCGCCCGCCGGGGAACGACAGCTGGCCGGGGTGGGCGCGCATATCCCGACGCCGCCGGGTCAGGACGACCCCGGGTCCTCGGCCGGTGCTCTCGAACAGGGCCAGCACCGCTCCCACCCGAGCGTCGGGCGGCGGACGCGACGCGTCGTCAGGCACGCGAGCGATCGCGGCGCGCAGCCGCTCCTGGAAGGCGTCGGCGTCCACACGGCCGTCCAGCGGTGATCTCCTCGGCGCCTTCAGCGACGCACGGCCTCCCAGCACAGGATGTCGTGCAGGCGCACGTCGGACAGCTCGGCCCCCAGCGCAGCCGGCCCATCCGAGGTGGCCAGGTTCGCGCGCAGGTCGTCCCACAGGTCGCCGGCCGCCAGGATGTCGTCGCGGATCGCGACCCAGTACAGCCGCCCACGCCGCCCACGTCGACCGTGGTCGCGGAACCGTCGCGACGCCTCCGTGGCCGCGTCCTTGTACAGCTCCAGCAGACGCCCATCCAGCAGTGGGAACAGGTGGCGTCGCTTGAGGTGCAGGACGCGGTGGATCTTCCCGATCGCCAACCCACGCAGCCGACCGCGGTAGAAGTGGCCGTAGAGCTCCTCCGCCGCGTCGTACAGACCGCCCTCCTCCTCGGGGTCGGCCGCGGCGAGCGTCGCGTCAGCCGGGACCAGGTGCCACGGCGCCGAGCGGCCACGGTCGAGGAAGAACTGCAGTTCCATCCCGTCGACGCGTAGCTTGGTGTACTGCGTGGCGAGGACGTCGCGGGCCGTGATGCGGTCGGGGTGTTGCGAGGTGTGCTGGTCGTAGCCGCGGACCGTCTTGTCGTGCTCGGTGAGCCACCGCACGACCGCGCCGTGGGGATCGTCGACCCGCACGTCAGCGATGTCGACCGCCATGGGAGCCTTCGGGCCGGGGCTGCAAGGGTAGAGGTCGCCGCGCCGCCGGCAGCGTCGCCCGTCGTCAGCCTCCGGCGACCAACCCGTCGAGGATGTCGGCTTCGCTGGCGGTGAGCGCGTCGTACCCGAACCGGTCCAGGACCGCCTCGACCACCAACGCCCCGCCCAGGATGATGTCCTCGCGTCCGGGGGCGACCGGGCCGAGCTCGCGCCGCTCGGCGGAGCGCAGCGCAGCGAGCCGCCGGGTGAGGTCACCGACCGTCTCGCGGGACACGACGGTGCCGTGGACGGCGTCCGCGTCGTACTCGTCGAGGTCGAGAGACAACGCCGCCAGGGTCGTGACCGTCCCGGCCACGCCGATCAGCGACCGACAGTCGCCGGGGTCGGCGTCCTGGCGCCCCAGCGTCTCAGCGGCGTGGTCGAGCTGGCCGGCGATCTCCGCCCGGGCGTCCTGCAGCTCCTGGTCGGTGGGCGGGTCGGACCGCAACAGCCGTTCGGTGAGCCGGACGCAGCCGAGCTGCAGCGAGATCGACGCCTTGACGTCCCCGGCGCGGTCTCCGACGACGACCTCGGTCGAGCCGCCCCCGACGTCCAACAGCGCAGCGGGGTGGCCGACGTCGAGCTTGGCGGTCGCCCCGCGGAACGCGGTGGCGGCCTCATCCTCGCCGGACAGCACCTCGGCGCCGACGCCCGCCACCCGGCGCACCCCCGCGAAGAAACGCTCGCGGTCGGCGGCGTCACGGATGGCGGACGTCGCTGCGATACGCACGTCGCCCCGGACGCCGAGCTCCTCCCACCGTTGGCGGTACCGGCCGATCACGTCCAGGGTGCGGGCCAACGCCTCGTCGTCGAGCTCCCCGGTCTCGTCGACGCCCTGTCCCAGACGGGTGATCTCCATCTCGCGGGCGAGCGCGTGGCCGTCGTCGTCGACGACCAGCACGCGGACCGAGTTGGTCCCCACGTCGACGGCGGCACGGTTCGCCATCAGGCTCTGGGCCGCTGGCGAGGCGGCGCGGCGTGTTCCCAGGCGCCGGGAGCAGTTGCGGGGGGCGGGAGCTCGCCGTACGCCTCGGCCAGGACGTCCTCGTCGACACACGGCCCCGGACACGGCATGGGCGTGACCTGCTGGTGGGTCTTGGCGCCGACCGGGTTGTCGCCGGTGGCCAGGAAGTGGGCGTGGTGGGCGTGCAGGCACTTGATGTGGCCCGGCATGCCGCCCGCTGCGGGATCTTCCCGGATCGGTCGGTCGAGCGCGTCGCGGAACGCGACGTACCGTCCGGCTGCGGCGGCGTAGCCGGCCGCGAGCTCGGCGTCGGCCGCCATGGCGGCGTTGAACGACTCCATCGTGCCGTCGGCCTCGAGCCGGCCGACGTGGCGGCGCGCCACCGGGCACGCGAGCCAGAACACCGTCGGGAACGGGGTGCCGTCGTCGAGGTAGGGGGCGACGCGGACGACGGTGGGCAGGCCGTACACGCACCGGTGCACGACGGCGATGTGGCCGCGGGCAGGCCGGCCCAGCTGCTGGGAGACCACGGCACGCTCGCTGGGTCCCATGGTCGGAGCCGCGGCGGCGCGCGCGTACGAGGCCTGCGGGTCGGCTCGGACAGCGTCCCCGGTGGGATCGCCAGCCGCGGACGTCACGGGGAGGCTCTGGTCAGCGGCGGGATTCGCGCTGGCGGCGCGCTTCTCCCTGGATCATCTGTGACTGGTGCATGAAGCGGCGCAGGCGCTTGTCGAAGTCCTTGTCCAACTTGCTGCGTCGCGGCTGGGTCGGCTCGGGCTCCCAGTCGGGGTCCGCCTGCTTGATCGAGAGGTCGACCTTCCCGTCCTCCTTGATGTTGAGGACCTTGACCTCGACCTCCTGGTCTTCGGCGAGGTAGGCGAAGATGTTCTCGACGTAGTCGCGGTCGACCTCGGACACGTGACACAGGCCGGTGACGACCTGCGGGTCCTCCGGGTTCTCGGGGAACAGGGGCACCTCCACGAACGCCCCGTACTCCTCGAGCCGGACGACCCTTCCCTTGATGATCATCCCTTGGCTGAGCAAGCGCCCTCCTCTCGGCATGGTGGCGAGCCCGTCCGAGGCCCGACCAGTGGGTTGAAGTGTCCTCGTGGGACGTGTCTGGGATCTGCCTGGGACCTGCCGTGTCGCAGCGATCGGACGCCCGGGGGTGCCCTCAGCCAGCCTACGGCTGCCTCTCGCGAGCAGCAACCGTCATGGCAGCAGGGCTTCGAACATGCGTCGGTACCACGGGCGCGGCGGCGGGGCGGCGGGTGAGGCCAGCCGCGGTCGGTCGGTTTCGGGGGTGATGACCACGTACGGGATCTCTCCGGGTCTGACCAGCCCGAGCCGTTCGCGGGCGCGGAGCTCGACGTACTCGGCGGTGGTGAGGTCGCGCTCACGGGCCTCTAGCCGGTCGATCTCGTCGCGGAGCGCCTCCGCCTTGGCCTCGAGCAGCACCACACGTTCGCGTCCGTCGAGGTAGGTGGTCAACGGCCTGGCCAGCATCAGAGCGGATACCGCCACCACCCCGGCGACCGCCAACACCAGGAGCCGGTCGCCCGCCAAGACGGTCGCGACCACAGCGCGACCA
>JALYHG010000058.1 GCA_030776725.1 Actinomycetota bacterium | reverse complement strand
ATCGGCCAGCCGTGGCACCGCTTCGTCGGCGACAACGGCGAGATCGTCTCGCTGGAGCACTTCGGCGCGTCAGCGGACTTCGCCACCCTGTTCCGCGAGTTCGGCATCACCGCGGACGCCGTCACCGAGGCGGCCCGCCGCACGCTCGCCAACGCGGGGTAGGCGGGGTAGCGGGGTAGGCGGTCAGAAGCGACTGCGGTACAACCGAAGAGGGCGCTGATCACGCGGCCGGTCATCACGGCCGTGTCAGTCGGCCCAGCACGCTGCGCACATACAAGGGATGGCAGATCATGACGACCGATCGACTCGCTCAACTGTCCGCCGCCGGGGTATCCCTCTGGCTGGATGACCTGTCCAGGGAGAGGCTGGTGTCGGGCAATCTCGCCGAGTTGATCGCCAACTCCCACATCAGCGGGGTGACGACGAACCCGACGATCTTCGCGGGGGCGCTGTCCAACGGTGCCGCGTACGACGCGCAGATCCGCGAGCTCGCCGCGCGGGGCGCTGACCTGCAGCAGGCCGTGCGGGAGCTGACGACGTCCGACGTGCGCGACGCGTGCGATCTGTTCCGGGAGACCTACGAGGCGACCGGCGGCGTGGACGGCAGGGTGTCGATCGAGGTGGACCCGCGGCTCGCGCGAGACACCGACGCCACCGTGACCGAGGCGCTGGATCTGGCCAAGACGGTCGACCGGCCGAACCTGCTGGTCAAGATTCCCGCCACGGTGGAGGGGCTGCCCGCCATCAGCCGGGTACTCGCCGAGGGTGTCAGCGTGAACGTGACGCTCATCTTCTCCCCGGAGCGCTACCGCGAGGTCATCGACGCCTACCTCACCGGGCTGGAGCAGGCGGCGGCCAACGGCCGGGACCTGTCGGCCATCCACTCCGTCGCGTCGTTCTTCGTGTCGCGAGTGGACACCGAGGTGGACAAGCGGCTCGACGCGATCGGCACCGACGAGGCCGCCGCGCTGCGCGGTGAGGCCGCGATCGCCAACGCCCGGCTCGCCTACGCCCTCTACACCGAGGAGTTCACCACGCCCCGCTGGCGGGCGCTTGCCGAGCAGGGCGCGCACGCGCAACGTCCACTGTGGGCGTCGACCGGAGTGAAGGACCCGGCCTACTCCGACACCCGCTACGTCGACCAGCTCGTCGTGGCTGGCACGGTCAACACAGTGCCGGAGGCGACACTGCACGCGGTCGCCGACCACGCCACCATCATCGGCGACACGGTGACCGATACGCAGGCGGTCGCGACCAACATCTTCGACCGGCTCGCCCGGATCGGCATCGACCTCGACGACGTGTTCCACGTACTGGAGGACGAAGGCGTGGCCAAGTTCGACAAATCCTGGGTGGAGTTACTCGAAACGGTGAACAGCCAGCTCGTCGCGGCGCACGAGGGCTGAGCGGCATGACGGCATCTACGACCACGGTTTCCGTCGACATCGCCGACACCTCGCTGGCAGCGGCAGCGGCGCCGCTCGCGGCCCAGCTCGTCGAGGACAAGGTCGCATCGAAGCTCACGGCGCAGGATCCGACGCTGTGGGGCGTCGACGCCGAGCAGGAGGCGGCGATCCGGCTGGGCTGGACGACGTTGCATGTGACGTCGCGGCAGCTCATCGGCGAGATCACCGACCTCCACACCGAGCTCCAGGCAGAGGGCATCGACCGCGTCGTGCTCGCGGGTATGGGCGGGTCCTCACTCGCACCCGAGGTCATCGCGGCGACCGAGCCGGTGACGCTGACCGTGCTCGACACCACCGATCCGGGTCAGGTCGCCGACGCACTGGCGGGTGACCTCACCCGCACGGTGCTCGTCGTGTCGTCGAAGTCCGGCGGCACCGCCGAGACGGAGAGCCAGCGGCGCATCTTCGCCGCGGCGTTCGCGGAGGAGGGCATCGACCCCGCGAGCCGCATGGTCGTCGTGACCGACCCCGGCTCGCCGTTGGCGGAGCTGGCCACCCAGGAGGGCTACCGCAAGGTCTTCCTGGCCGACCCGACCGTGGGCGGGCGGTACTCGGCGCTGACGGCGTTCGGGCTGGTGCCCGCCGGGCTGGCAGGGGCCGACGTGGCGCGGCTGCTGGACCAGGCCACGGC
>JALYHG010000057.1 GCA_030776725.1 Actinomycetota bacterium | reverse complement strand
GGGACAGGTACGGGTCGATGTCGCCGCGGGTGAAGAGGCGCAGGCCCGCGATCAGCTCCGCTCCCACGTCGTCGTCGGGGAACGCGGGGAACTCGGCGAGCTTGCCCAGCGCGACGAGCGCCAGCATCGTCATGCGGCACTTGTGGCAGCGCCCGCAGTTGAGGGACTCGCCCGCGTCGGTGTTGCAGACCCGCAGGTAGCGGCGGGCGACGTCCCAGTCGGCGATCGCCCTCAGGCGTGCAATACGGCCCACCTCGACACTGGCGTGCAGAACCTGCAGCGTCTGGCTGCTGAATGCGTGGTCCACGAGCGGATGAGACCCCAGCGGCTCCAGGTCCTGCTCGCCGACCCAATGGCTCGAGGAGATCGTCGCCTCGGTGAGCAGGCCACCGATGGCGTGGGCGACCGAGGCGAGCGCCGCCCCATACCACTGGGAGCGCCAGAACGTGCCGTCCGGGTCGAGGGAGCGCAGGTTCGTGGAGGGCCGTACCACCTCCAACCCGGTCGCCTCGGCGATGCCTCGGATCGCCCGGTGGAAGCCCGTGCTGCGGTAGTCCTCGATCCCGTCGACGGTGAGCGCCAGGGCGAAACGGTGGGGGTGGCCGACGGGGACATGGCGATGGTTGCGGTACAGGGTGTAGAGGGAGTCGAGGCCTCCGGACAGGAACAGCCCGGACCGGTAAGCAGCCGGCGGTCGGACGTCGCGGTCGAGCGGTGCCTCGATCCGCAGCTCTGGGCGGTCGCGGTGGTACCACTGACGCAGCCACGCCAGGGCCGTCCGCACGCCCTCCACCAGCCGGGGGCAGGTGTTACCGGCCAGCAGAAGGCGGCGCTCCCCGTGATGCTGTGCCAGCACCCCGCAGGCCACCAGGAAGGGGTCGGCCCGAGGGCTCATCGCCGTCGCATACTCGGCGGGCACCGCGTACCACAGCTCACGGCTCTCCCGAGTCCGGTCCTCCCAGGACACGTCGGCGACCAGCCGGACGTCGTCGTGCCGCTCCTCCAGGCGTACCGCGTCGACGATCACGGCCGCCTCGTTCGCGGCGTCGTCGTCTCGTTCCGCGCGGCGCTGATGCTGTCGGTCAGGTCGAAGGCCACCAGCCGGTCGTTCGTGAGCACCGTCCGGTACGACGCACGCAGATACTCTGTGAAGTGCCCGTAGTGGTCGAGCCACCAGAAGGACGGCCAGGCGAAGGCGATCACGGTCGCCCCCTCGGCGCGCATGCGCTCCAGCTCGGCGATGGCCGTGGCGTCGTCCGGTGGAGGACCCCACGACAAGCCTCCCTGCTCGAGGAAGGGCAGGACCTCCAGGCCAGGCGCGACCACGTTGAGGTTCAGTTGCTCGTCGTGGACCAGGATCAGCTGCCCCTCTGAACGGGCGACGGCGGCGAGATCGGTGGCGGTGGCGGCCAGTCGCTGGCGGTAAGCCAGCTCGGCGGCCACCTGCCGCTGTGGGTCCGGCTCGCTCACATAGGACCGGCGCGTCTCGACGACTCCCATGGCACTGGGCGGGTCGATGAGCTGCCAGCGCTCGGCGACGCGTTGGTAGTCCTGCGCGTAGGACTCCGGGTCCCACTTGCGCAGGTAGAACTCCCGCTCCTCGGCGTGGATCGGCGGCGGCGGGTGGAAGGAGACGACGGCCGCGGGTTCCAACACCGCTGCGAGGCTGTGGGCGTGCAAGGCCAGGCTGACGTCCATCTCCTCCTGGGCGCTGATGGAAGGATCGAACAGGCCGGTGCGCTCCAATACCTGACGCGAGAACAGCATGCAATGCGTCTCGATGAAGTCCACGCGGCGGCGCGCTGCTCTGCGGTCGCTCTCCTTGGAGTCCGGCCGTGGCTCGATCCGCAGGCCCCCGCCCTCCTGGGTGCCGACCGCCGCGATGGTGTGCAGACGATCGTCGAAGTGGACCTGCTCGAACGGGCCGAACCGCTCCACTATCAGAGGCGCCGCCACTCCCACCTTCTCCTCCTCGCAGGCCGCGAGGAGCCTGCTCAACCACCCGGGCTCGACGAGCACGTCGTTCTCCAGGAAGCAGATCCAGTCGGCCGCGGTGTTGGCGGTCACGACGTTGCGGGCCTCGTTCGGCAACAGGATCTCGTCCGTGGACGGGCGCACGACGTCCGGCCGCCCTTCAAGGACCCGGTCCATGTCCGCACGGAAACGGGCAGGCGTGCCGGCATCGACGACCACGAGCTCGAAATCCTCCGGTGTGCACGCGAGCAGGCGCTCGAGCACCTGACCGGCCATCGAGAAACGCTCACGGGGCACGAGTCCTACCGCGACGCTGACCATTG
>JALYHG010000056.1 GCA_030776725.1 Actinomycetota bacterium | reverse complement strand
CGGTCACGACCTGCTCGCTTCGGTCGGGGACAGTCGCAGCCGCAGCGTGGCTTCGACGAGCTGGCGGGTGTAAGGGTGGTGGGGAGCGGCGCTGACACGATCGGCTGGTCCGACCTCGACCAACCTTCCGCTGCGCATGACCGCGATACGGTCGGCGATGTGCTCCACGACCGGCAGGTCGTGGGAGACGACCAGCAGCGCGAGGCCGAGTCGACGGCGAAGGTCGTCGAGCAGATCGAGGACGTCCGCTTGGACGAGGACGTCCAGGCCGCTGGTCGGCTCGTCAGCGACCACTACGGCCGGGTCGTTGGCAAGAGCCATTGCGATCACGACGCGCTGGCGCATGCCACCGGACAGCTGGTGGGGATAGTCACGGGCGCGGTCGGGATCCATCCGGACCAGCTCGAGCAGTGCCTTGGCACGCTCGCGGGCGACGGCGCGGGCGACCGGCTGGTGGGCGGTGACAGCCTCCGCGAGCTGGTCGCCGACGGTCACAACCGGGTTGAGCGCGCTCATAGCCTCCTGGGGAATCAGCGCCACCCGGTCGCCGCGCAGCCGCCTCAACTGGCTGGGAGGCAGCGCGGTCAGGTCGTGCCCGCACACCACGACACGGCCGCCGGTGACCCGCGCGCTCGTCGACAGCAGGCCGATGGCCGCCGCCGCGACCGTCGACTTGCCGCTGCCGGACTCGCCGATCAGGCCCACCAGTTCTCCGGCGGCGACTGCCAGGTTGACCCGGTCGACGGCGACGACCTGGTTGGGGCCGGCCCCGTAGGTGACGGTCAGCTCTTCGATGCGCAGGGGCGCGCCCGTCGGGATGCTCGGTGACGAGCCCGGCTCCCGGTCGTCTGGTGACGGCGGTCCGGTCTCGTCTATGGTGCCGCCTGCCGACAGGCGGCGGCCCGCGTCACCCTGCTCGGAGCGGGCAGGCAGGTCTCGTAGCGATGGTCGGGCGCGTTCCTCGAACGCGGAGCCGAGCAGCGCGAACGCAAGCACCGTCGCGGCGATGGCCACCCCGGGCGGGATGACCCACCACAGCCACGCGTCGGTCAGAAAGGCGCTGCGAACGTGCGCGAAGAACAGCATCGTGCCCCAGCTCTTGGCGTTCACGTTGCCGAGGCCGAGGAACGCCAGGGAAGCCTCGAGCAGGATCGCGGTCTTGGTGGCCAGCACGAACTGGGGGACGACCAGCGGCGCGACCGCCGGCAAGACGTGGCGCGGCAGCACGTAGCCGGCGCGGGCGCCCATGGCGCGGATGGCCTGGATGTGGTCTCGCTCGCGCACGGACAGGACCTGCGCTCGCAGCTCGCGGGCGACGCCAGCCCAGATGACCGCGGCAATGACGAAGACCTGGGTGGCCAGCCCGGGCCCGAGAAACACCCCGATCACGATCGTCAGCGGCAGGACCGGCAGCGACAACACCACGTCGACCAGCCGCATCAGCGCGGTGTCCAGCCAGCCGCGGGCGTACCCGGCGACCACGCCGACACCTGTCCCGATCAGGGTGGCGGCCAGCGCCGCCACGGTGCCGATCAGTAGGGACACGCGCGCACCGAACAGCAGCTCCGAGAGCAGGTCCTGCCCGACATCATTGGTGCCCAGCGGGTGGTCGGCCGAGGGAGGTGCGAACGGCGGGCCGACGCGGGCGACCGGGTCGTAGGGCGCCAGCAGCGGCGCGGCGAGCGCGACGGTGACCAGCAGCCCGAGGATGACCGCCCCGGTGAGCGCGAACGCACGCGAGTGGCCGCCTGCAGTGGCGCGCAGGGGCGCGGCGACCGTCACGTGACCGCCTCGGCGGTGGGGCCGGGACGAGCCCCGCCGCTGTGGCGCACCCGGGGGTCGAGCAGAGGGTAGGTCAGGTCGGCGACCAGGTTGGCCGCCACGACCCCGATCGTGACCAGCAGAAATGCGCCCTGTAGGAGTGGGTAGTCACGGGCGATGACCGCGTCGTAGATGAGCCGCCCCAGCCCCGGATAGGCGAACACGGTCTCGACTACCACCGCGCCGGACAGCAGCGCGCCCACCGACAGCGTGACGTTGGTGTAGACCGGCAGCAGCGCGTTGCGCAGGGCGTGACGGACGGCGATCCGCCGCTCGGTCAGGCCCTTGGCACGGGCCAGGCGCACGAAAGGCTCGTCAAGGACCGACACCATCGCCGCACGCGCTAGCAGGAAGGTTGCCCCTAGCGTGGCCAGCGTGATCGTTGCCACCGGCAGGACGAGCCGTCGCAGCACCTGTCCGGCCCACGCGGCGCCCTCGGCGGTGATCGTCGCGGCGCCGAACGAAGGGAACCAGCCCAGCTCAACCGCGAAAACTGCAATCAGCAGCATGCCGATCCAAAAGCCCGGCATGGCATCGATTGCGAGCACGCCGGCTACCAGCCCGGAGTCCCGGCGGCTGCCGCGCCGCCACGCGGCGGCTGCGCCGAACAGGGTGCCGATCACAGCGGACAGCACGGTGGCGAGGCCGACCAGCGCCAGCGTCCAGGGGAGCTGGTCGAGTAGCACGGCGGTGACCGGCCGGTTGTGCTGCACGGACAGGCCGAGGTCGCCGCGGGCCAGCCCGACCCAGAACCCGGCGTACTGCCCGGGCAGTGAGCGATCCAGGCCGTAGTCGGCCCGGATCTCCGCCAGCTGCTCAGACGTGAGGTTGGCCCCCGCGCCCCCGTACAGGTAATCGACCGGGTCTCCGGGCGCGAGGTGCGGCAGCGCGAAGTTCAGGGTCGCCGCGACCCACAGCACCAACGCGTACTGGCCTGCGCGCCGCAAGGCCCGAGTTCCCAGGCGCGTGCTCACGGTCGATCTCCACGCGCGGGCAGGACCGGGCCGGCGAACGGGCCGACGGTCACCTCGCGCAGGCGCCGCGAGGAGATCACGAGGCGCCCGGATCGACGATGGCATGGGCGCCGCGGGCCACCTCGCGCGGCAGCAGCGACCACTTGTGGACGATGCCGTAGCCGGGCGACTCCACCCAGCCGTCGTAGACATCGTTGCGCACGCCGTAGGAGACGTCCGGGTAGTAGAGCGGGATCGCGGTCGGCTGCCGGTTGAAGAGCTCCTGCATCTCGAACAGGATCTTCGTGCGCTCGTCGAGGGTCGCGGCCTGCCGCCACCGCTCGTAGAGGGCGTCCCAGGCCGGATAGGGGACCTCGGGGGCGTCCCAGAGGTAGCCGGAGCGGTGGGACATGATGAACTGGGTCGGGTCGGCGACCCCGTGCGCAGCGATCGTATTCACGTAAGCGTCGAACTGCCGCGACCGGAACAGGGCGTCGATGGTGCCCGCGTCCACGCGGCTCACGGTGGCCGAGACGCCGATCGTGCGGAACTGCTCGGTGAGGAGTTCGGCGGCGCGCACGTGGAGGGGCTCTGTGGCGGTGGCCTGAATGGTGAAAACAAGCGGCGCACCGTCGGGCGCCTCACGGGCGCCGTCACCGTTGCGGTCAACGAAGCCGAGACCGTCGAGTATCGCCCGGGCCGCGGCCGGGTCGTGCAGGGTCTGGAGGTTCGGGTTCGTCCAGGGCGAGTTGGGGTGGGGGTAGCCCTTCGTGGCCGGGTGGCCTTGTCCGAGGGCGACGACGTCGAGCAGCCCCTGGCGGTCCACCGCTAGCGCGAGAGCACGGCGGAAGTCATGGTTCGCGAAGGGAGGGCGCTGAAAGTTCAGCCGCAGCTCCGGGAACTCCAGCGGGGTGGTGGGGATCAGGGCGATGTCGCGTGCGCTGCGTAACTCGCTGAGCAGCTCGGGGGGCACGGGGCGGTCGGCAGCGTCGATCTCACCCGTGCGCAAGGCGGTGAAGGTGGTTGAGGGGTCGGGGACAACGGGCATGAGCAGCTCGCGGATGCGTGGCGCCCGGCGAAGTACTGCTCGTTCGCCTCGAATCGGTAGCCCGTCGTGGGGCTGTGGTCGACCAGCCGATAGGGGCCGGTACCGATGGGCAGCCCCGTGAACTGCCGGGGCTGGGCGATGCCCTGCCAGACGTGCTCGGGGAGGATCGGCAGGTCGGCCAGCGTGACCGTGCCGACCTCCGGACAGGGGTAGGCGCAGCTCAGCCGGACGGTGCTCGGATCCACCACCTCGACCTGCGAGATGTCGGGGACGTCGCTGACGTGGTGGGTCCAACGCCCGGTCGGTGCCCGCTTGAAGTACTCGACGGTGAAGGCCACGTCGTCAGCTGTGAACCGCTCCCCGTCGTGCCACGAGACGTCGTCACGTACGGTCACCTCCCACGTCGAGGGGTCGAGGGCGACCACCCGGGTAGCGAGCCAGGGTTGCGGCTCGCTGATGTAGGGCGAGGGCGCGAGCAGCTTGTCGTAGACGAGCTCGGTCAGACCCTCCTCGTGGCTGGCGAAGATGTTCAGCGGCCCGAAGTCCTGCCTCACGGCGATGGTCAAACGGGTCGGGGCCTCGCTGTCTGCCTGGCCGCCGCTACCGGCCCGCTGGCCGCCGCCCCTGTCGTCGGCGCAACCGACGAGTAGCAGTACCGCCGTGAGGGTAAGCAGCGCCAAACGTCGCATGGGAAACATCCTCGTCGTATTTAGGGAAGCCTAACCTTCGTCCGTGCGGAGGTCGGGAATATCGGCGGTGACCGGTCGGAATGTCCGAATCTCGTAACGCGAGGTGCACAGACGCCCGGCCCGATCTGTAGTCCAAGGTCCGGCGAGGGTGGCGGTAGGTGGCAGCCCTCACAGCCCACTCGTTACCTTCGCTCCGAGAGGAGGACCCGTGCCCTTGGCGCCCGACGATGCCGCCGCTCTGCGCGCGCACCTGGTCGGCGCCGGTCTGGCCGGTGACGTCAATACGTCGCCCGGCAATGTCCTGGGCAACTGCGGCAAGGTCGCCGCGGGGCACATCGACTACACCTTTGGGCTGTCGGACTGGCGGACTGCGACCGAGCAGGAGGTCGTCGATGCCGTCGTGGAGCTGTGCGGCGAACCGGCGACGACCCGGGACCGGGACGGGCCGGGGTGGATCGATCCCGACGCGTGCGTGGCCGCGGTCGGGTTGCACCGCGACCGACTGGCCGCGTTCGCACTCGAAGGGGGACGCGTCCTGCTCGCGACCGGCCATCCGACCGGTCTACTCCCGCACTATGGGGCGATCGCCCGCGCACTGCGCGCAGCCGGCTGCGAGGCCCTAAAGCCGCTCGACGACATCAGGGACCTCATGGAGCAGGGAGACCGCAAGCTGGGGATCAGATTCCTCGACGACGTCGCGTGTGCCTTCTCGGGAGGCGAGCTCATGCACACCCACAGGAGTGGGCTCATGGAGGCCATGCTGGCGGAGCTGGCGGCACGCGACGCGCTGCCTGATCTCGTCGTCGGTGACCACGGGATGGCTGGCGCTGCCGTCGAGCGTGGCATCCCCGCCCTGTCCATCGTCGACGTGAACGACCCGGCACTCATCCTCGCTCAGGTACGCGGCCGCACCGATGCTGTCCTGCCCATCGACGACAATCTCGCCCCGAGCCTGTTCGAGCCGGTCACCGCGGCAATGCTCGAAGGCCTGTCGTCGCCCACGTGAGCAGGGCCGCTCTTACCGTGAGCGCGAAGCTGAGCGGGGCAGTCGGGTCCGCCTGAGCGTCTCCGTAGTCAGGTCGTCGTGGCGTGGTCATCCAATATGATGGCTCGGGCCTCGAAGGCGCCGATGTCCGCGACGATCCGGTCGAGGACCTCACGACCAACGGGCTGGTCGAGGGACATGACCATGATCGCCTCGCCCCCGGCGGCCAATCGCCCTACCTGCATATTCGCGATGTTCACGTCGCCTTCACCGAGGATCGTCCCAACCCTGCCGATGATGCCGGGACGGTCTTCGTAACGGAAGAAGGCCATGTAGCGCGTGGGCTCGACGTCGACGGGGACGTTCCACACCTCGACGATCCGCTCCCGTCCCACCGGTTGGAGCACCGTTCCAGCCACCCGCAGCCGCTTGCCGTCCCGATCGGTGCCCTCGACCCGGAGCA
>JALYHG010000055.1 GCA_030776725.1 Actinomycetota bacterium | reverse complement strand
TTGGTTCTCGGGTGGTCGCCGGACCTTCCCGATGCCCCGGCGGATGCTTGTCCGGATCCGCCGTGTTTCGGTTTGGATCTGGGCGGCGCGTCGCCGTTGTCGGTCTTGCCCTTAATCGCGCATGTCGTGCTGTTGGGGGTCGCTCTGCTGCTCGGCGGGCTGTCGCTGCTGTTTGCTTTGGCCACTGCCGTGCGAGGTCGCGGGCGCACGATGCTGTTCGCAGCCGTGATCGCGGCTGCCGGGCCGGTGCTGGTGTTCGTCGGCGGCAATATCGTCCCTCACGTACTGAACCCATGCGCGCTTCCGGACCTTGCCGGGGCCGAGCCTCCCGGCTTCTGCGCCCGATCGTCGGAGGGGGCAGACGTCCCTGACGCTTGGCATGGTCTCTACCACGCTGCGGTGGGCTACCTGCCGCTTTCGCTCGTGTTTGCTTGGGGCTGGAAGCGGTGGACGTCACAGACAGGCTGATCGTGTTCCGGCGCCTTGCTGGCGGATGTCGCCGGGTTGAGCGACAGTGTCGGCTTCGTTGGGACGGAGCGAAGCGCGATGTCGGGCCGGGCTCGTGCTGGTGGTCATCGCGCTGGCAGCCTGGACGTTCAGCATCGTCGCGCCTGTCGGCGACGGTGAGTTCTCCCCCGCCATCCTGGTCAGCACGCTCGGTCTCGTCGCCGGTCTGATCGTCGTGGGTGTGCCCGTGCGCCGTAACGCGAGCGTCGGTGTCGGCCTGGCGTCCTCGCTACCCTCGAACGCGGTAGTACGCGCGGGACGCCACCACCGTCAACACGACCGAAGCGGCGAACTACCGCAGCCGGTTATGCGCCTCCGGCACGAGAGGGTCCGCGCGCAGAACCGTGGTTGCGAGTGTGTTCGTGCCGGTGTCTGAGAGGATGCCGGCGGGGGCTGCCCGGGCCGGCGTGACTCAAGCCGTGGTCGACCTGAGTGTCTTTCCATAGAACCGTCCGCCGGTTCTCGGGCCGCCCTGCGGGCATGGCGAAGTCGAGGCTCCGTGTCTTGATAGAAGCCCGACTGCGAGTCTCGTCGCAGTCCTGACCGTGGCCCCGACTTCGCCGTGTTGCCCCCACAGCGAGTGAGAGGCGAACACGTGAACACGATGCCACACGATGAGGTCCTGGTCACCCTGGGCGTGGACACCCATGCCGATGTCCATGTGGTGGTCGCGCTGGACCAGCTGGGACGTTTGTTGGACGCATTTGAGATCCCCACGTGCCGGTCCGGCTACCGCCAGATGTTGGCGTGGGCCGGGGAGTTCGGGATCGTCGACCAGGTCGGGATCGAGGGCACCGGCAGCTACGGCGCCGGGCTGACCCGCTTCCTGCGTGCCGAAGGGGTCGCCGTGGTCGAGGTCAATCGACCCGACCGTCGGGTGCGACGTCACAAGGGAAAGTCCGATCTGGTGGACGCCGAAGCGGCGGCGCGAGCGGTGCTGTCGGGCCGTGCGAAGGTCGAGCCCAAGACCTACGACGGCAACGTGGAGATGATCCGGGTATTGCGTATCGCGCGTCGTTCGGTCCAGAAGACCGTGAACCAGACCGGCAACCAGCTGCTGGCGATGATCGGTTCAGCCCCCGAGGAGCTGCGTGAACAGTTCGCGGGACTGACCACCCTGAAGAAGGCCCGCAAGGCCGCCAAGCTGCGTCCCGGCGACGAGCCGGACACCGTCGTGGCCGCGACCAAGCTCGCGTTGAAGAAGCTGGCCCGACGCATGCTGGCCGCACGGGACGAGGTCGCCGAGCTGGATCCGCACATCGCTCGGCTGGTCAAGGCCACCGCTCCCGCGTTGCTTGAACGACGGGGTATCGGACCCCAGACCGCGGCGGTGCTGCTGGTCACCGCCGGGGACAACCCGGATCGGCTCACGTCCGAAGGAGCCTTCGCGCACCTGACTGGCACCGCACCGCTACCCGCCTCGTCGGGGAAGGTGGTCCGCCATCGACTGAATCGAGGCGGTGACCGGCAGGCCAACTGGGCCTTGCACATGATCGCAGTCGCCCGCTGCTCTCACGACGACCGCACCCGCGCCTACGTCCGCAAGCGATCCCCCGACGGCAAGGCGACCCTCGACATCTTGAGACGGCTCAAGCGCTACATCGCCCGCGAGGTCTACAAGGTCCTTCGCGACACCCTCGAGCATCCAGACGCCTTGCCGGCAGCCGCTTGACAGACATAGAAGCTTCTGCCTAGAGGAGGTCGGTCAGTTCGCGGTGGAGGATCGGTGAGGAGTACACGACCGAGGTGGCTATGGATCCGAACCGAGCGAGGTCGGCAGTGATCTCCTCGAGGTGGCCCATCGATCGTGCTGCG
>JALYHG010000054.1 GCA_030776725.1 Actinomycetota bacterium | reverse complement strand
CTCTCAGGATGAAACGAGCGTGATGCCCCGACCGGGTGCACGCCGACGGTACTGCCTGCGGCCGAGCCGGGCCGTGACCGTGCGGCAGGCGCTCGCCGATCTCCGTTCTGCCTTTCGCCCATGGTGGGCCCGATCAACTGCGAGTCGCTGCAGCCCCATAGGCTCGCGACGATGCGCATCAGGATGAAGGTCATCTCCGAACATGACGTGGCACGTGGAGCGGTCGTCAACGAGGGGACCCACGCCGACCCCGTCGCCATCCACGGCAGCGGACCGCATGCGTTCGTCTGCGGAGCATGCGGGGTGGTGCTCGTCGACGGGGTTCGTTTCGGCCAGGTGGAGAGCGTCGCGTTCCGGTGTGCCGCCTGCGGTGCTTTCAACGCGATCCCGCGTGTGATGGGCGGTGACGGCACGTTCGAGTCGTAGATCACCCTCCACCGGGACCTGTGAGACCGATCCTGGCCTCAGTGCACGCCCCAGGTACACTCATCTGCGTGACGTCGGTACGTCACCGACACGCGCGCCACAGCTGAACCGCTCACCGGCGCCGGACTCTGACCGCGATCCCCCCGATCGCTCTCTCGTACGGGCGTGTCACCAGTGCGGCCAGCCACCATGCTCGGCCCCACGCCCGCGTACGGGACGTCCGTGCGCGTCTGCCGCTGGAGGCCGCGCGTCTCCGGCAGGAAGTAGATCGCTTTGAGCACCTTCATCGAACTCGGCGTGCCCCGGAACATCTCCGACGTGCTCGCCAAGGGCGGCATCACCGCCGCCTTCCCCATCCAGTCACTCGCGATCGCGGATGCGATCGCCGGACGTGACATCTGCGGCCACGCGCCCACCGGCTCGGGCAAGACACTCGCGTTCGGTATCCCGCTCGCCGTCCTCGCCGACGAGGCGGCCCCGCGCCGTCCGAGCGCGCTCGTGCTCGTACCGACGCGGGAGCTCGCCTCTCAGGTCGCCGCGGCCGTCCGGCCGCTGGCTGGGCTCCGTGGCCTGCGCACCGAGACCTTCTACGGCGGCACCTCCATCAACAAGGACCGTCAGCGCCTCGAGCGCGGTGTCGACATCGCGGTCGCGTGCCCCGGTCGACTCGCGGACCTCGTGAGGCGCCGGTTCGTCGTCCTCGGCGACGTGCGCCTCGCCGTGGTCGATGAGGCCGACCGTATGGCCGACATGGGCTTCCTGCCGGAGGTGAAGCGCCTGCTCGATCAGACCCACGCCCAGCGTCAGACCCTGCTGTTCTCCGCCACCCTCGACGGCGACGTCGACGTGCTGGTCAGCCGCTACCAGCGTGATCCGGTGCGCTTCGAGGTCGCCGGCTCCGACGACGACCAGGGCGACGTGCAGCACCTGTTCTGGAACACGCCGGCGCACGAACGGCTAACGGTCACGGCCGACATCGTCCGTAACGCCTCCCCGGCGATCGTGTTCACGCGCACGAAGCGCGGAGCCGACCGACTCGCCAAGCAGCTCGGCCGCCACGGCGTGTCGGCGGCGGCCGTCCACGGTGACCGTTCTCAGAGGCAGCGCGAACGTGCGCTCGCGGACTTCGGCGCCCGGCGCGTCAAGACCCTGGTCGCCACCGATGTGGCCGCCCGAGGCATCCACGTCGACGACGTCGGTGTGGTGGTGCACTACGACCCTGCCGGAACCGAGAAGGACTACGTGCACCGTTCCGGCCGCACCGGGCGGGCGGGTGCGGACGGGCTCGTGGTGACGCTCGTCGCCCCGGACAAGGCACGTGATGTCCGGGCGATGCAGCGCTCCCTCGGGATGCGCCAGGACGTCGCGCCCGTGCGGATGGAGGCGGTCACCGGCGGCCGGCCCGTCCTGCGCGTCGCGTAGCGCGGCGACCGCTAGGAGCGGCACGGCGGCGCGAGACCCCCGCAACCGCGGAACCGTGCCGGGTCGCCCGTCCTCGGCTCCACGACCGGCCGACCTGCAACTCGCGGTCACCGGCACCCTACGATGCCCTCGCCTCCGGACGGTTCCTGGACCTCGCTGATCGAGGAGAGCGGAGCATCTGATGACGTTGAGGTTGTCCACGCTCGTCGCGCTCGCGGTCGCCGTCGTCGCGGCAGCTTGCGGCGACAACGGGGGCTTGAGTCGGGACGAGTTCATCCAGCAGGCCAACGAGATCTGCCAGGAGCACCGCTCGAACATCGAAGCGGCCGCCAGCGAGATCCTGGCCGGAGGGCAGATGCCCAGCCCCGAGGAGTTCCGTCGACTTGCGCAGGAGACGATCATCCCCGAGACCCGACAGCAGCTCGAAGAGATCGGCGAATTCGAACCGCCCGATGAGTTCGCCGACGAGGTCGACGCCTATGTAACCGGCGGGGAAGAGTTCCTCAACCGGATGGAGGAGGACCCGTCGATCATCCAGGATCCGGGCAACGCAGCGGACGTCAACCAAGCAGCCGACGAGATCGGGTTGTCGCCAGCCTGCCGCATCGGTCCCGGCTAGATCTGTAGGTCGCCATACCCCTGTGTTGCTCAAGCAGACGGTGCGGTCGCGACCGCCGGGCCCGCGGCCGGGCCCGGCGACGCAACCCGTCTGCGGTCCCCGGTTCCGGCCGGTGACGATGCTCACCACGTACCTCGTCACGGTGCTGCTACTGATCACGCTGAACTTTTACTCCCACGGGTCCTGCCGGGACGACCGCTGGCTGCGCTGAGCGATCCGCGCTCCGCCACCTACGTGGGCGACCCCGATCGGCGGGCTGCCGTCGAGAACGACTACGGCCTCGACCGACGATCGGCGAGCAGTACGGTCGCTACCTCGCCGACCTCGCACGGGGCGACCTCGGCACGTCGATCAGCCACAACGTCACTGTCTCGACGCTGGTGGCCGAGCGGCTGCCGTGGACGCTGCTGCTGGGCGGGCGGGTGTCGCGCTGGCCTCGTCCGCCCCGAAGGAGAACGTGAACGGACGCTCTCCTGTGTGGCTAGCGCCTCGAGTCGTCCGTCGTCGCAGGCGACCACCGCGTCGTACAGCGCCTCGCGCAGGTCGGCGGCCGCCGGTGGAAGTCCTCCAGCATCGGGTGGCAGATCGGCCGGCATCACCGCCGCCGAGCAGTCGGCGTCATCGGGCCGGGCCTGCTACCGGGCGTCGGAACCGTCGCCGTCGAGCGTGTAGGTCCACAGCGCCCCGTCCGGGCGGTCGTCGGTGAAGATGCTCCCCGCAACCAGCAGCGAGTGCCCGTCCAGCTGTGCCGCCGTGGTCAGCGTGCCGGGCGCGTCGAAGGTGCCGTCGCCGTCGAGCCGGAGCCACGTGCCGTCCGCGCGCCGCTGCCACGCCGCCGGGTGCGGGGACTCCGTGCCGCCGGGGAAATCGTGCCCGACCGCGACGATCGCGCCGGCCACGACACCCGCCCCGAGCACCGCCTGCTGTCCGGGACCGCCGAGTCCTCCCGCCTCGACGCGCTGCCAGGTCACCCCGTCGTCGGAGGACCACACCGCCCCGTCCACCTCGTCCTCACCGGAGAAGGTCCCCAGCGCCAGGAGCCGTTCCCCGTCGACCACCAGCGCGGTGGGAGTGTTCGGATTCAGCTGGTACACGCCGGGGGTGGGCGGCGTCAGCTCCCAGGTCAGACCGTCGGCGGAGTGGGCGAATCCCAGGCCGTCGCCGGCTCGGGCGATCGCGACGTAGCGGCCTGCGAACCAGGTCAGCGCGTCGAACGCGACCGCGACGTCCCCGTCGAACGTGGGCCCGAAGCCGCCCTGCTG
>JALYHG010000053.1 GCA_030776725.1 Actinomycetota bacterium | reverse complement strand
GCCCCCCACCGCCGGACGCCGCCGCACTGGGGCCGGTCCCGCCGCCGCCATCGGCGGTGGGGCCGGCCCCCTCCGGGACGGGCGGCCATGAACGGCCACGGGCAGCAACCGGGCACTGTCACGAGCTCTGGGCACGGCGGCGAGCCACAGCGGTCGGCCGAGTTCGGGCCTGCGGCGCAGACCCCAGCGGGGTTCGGCGGCGGGGCGCAGGATCCCGGGTGGGACATCCTCGAGGACCCGGCCCCGGCTGCACCGCGTCGCGGCCGGTGGCTGCTCGTGGCAGCCACCGCACCGTGGGCGGTGGTCGGGCTCCTGCTGCTCCGGCCGTCCGGGCCGGTCGCGTCGGATCTGCCACCGGCTCCTGGGGAGTCGGCGACGCAGGACCCAGGGACCAGGCTGGCCGAGGCTCCCAGCAACGGCCGGGAGCCCGTGCTGGCCGGTGAGGACGTCGCAACGACCGATCCGGCGGCGCCGGCGACGACCGAGATCGTGCGGTTCGGTCCGCGGGTAACTCCCGGCCCATCGGAGGCGGCGGCGACCGCGGTCCTGGTCGCCCGGGGCTGGCTCGGTGAGGTCGGCCCAGAGCTGCCGTTGCCGTTCGACCCGGCCGCCACCACCGCCTACGTCGAACATCTGGCGGTCGCCTCGGTCGATCTGCCGTCACCCGACCTCGCCGTCGTGACGGTCGTTGGCGTGCTTCTCGACGTGGCCGACGGCGAGTACACCGACGCGCGACCGGTTCGCGTGGCCGTCCCCGTCCGCCTCGACGCCACAGGGGCCCGACCGGCGGGCGAGCCGTGGTGGCTCTCGCCACCCGAGCTGACCGCGGATCCGCCCGACTGGGAACCTGTGGACGACGAAGCTCTGTTGGCCGATGCGGGCGCGGCCTTGGTGGCCGCCGGCTACGCCGACGTGGACGTGCGTTCTGTTGAGCGGAGCGACGGCTGGCCGCTGCGGGTCACGGCCGTGGCGGTCGCCCCGTCCGCCGCCGCCTCGCGCGAACACCGCCTGTGGCTGCGTGAGCACCTCGGCGAGCTCGTCGTCGCAGGTCAGCTCCCGACCCGGCGCACTCCCCACGCCGGAGCGAGTCCGGAGGCGCCCTCATGAGCGTCGGTACGCAACCGATCCCCTCGCGCAGGCGTCGGCCGAAGCGTCCCGCCGCCGGCCACCCCGATCCCGTGCGGTTGGCTCGCGCGGTGGCGTTCGCGTTCCTCGAGATCGAGGCCGGGCGGCGGCCCGTGGCCCAACTGGCACCCGTGCTGTCCCCGGCACTGCAGGTTCGGCTGACGAAGATCGCGCGGCGGCCAGGGCCCGGGCCCGCCGCTGACGCCATCGTCGCGGTGCGCGCCACGTGCCCGACCCCCGACGTCTGCGACGCCGCGGTGGTGGTCCGCCGTGGCCGCCGTGTCGGCGTCCTGGCGATCCGCCTGGAGCGTTACCGCCACGCGTGGCGGGTCGTCGAGTTGGCGCGCCCCGAAGACCGTGGGCGGTCGGTCGCGAGCAGGTCGCTGCCCCCGGGTCCGCGGGCGCCGCAACGGGCCCGGGCCGACCTCGCCGGCGACCGCAAGCTGTAGGAGACGACACGCGTCGGTCTCGCCCGGGTCCCACGGTGCGCCCGCGAAGACGCACGCCGGGCGACGTTCAGGCCCCGTGGCACCTCTTGTACTTCTGACCCGATCCGCACGGGCAGGGGTCGTTGCGGCCGACCTTGTCCTGGACCGTGCGCTGCCCCCCGACCTGTAGCTGGCGGACGGTGCGCCCCTCCTCGGTGCGCTCCACCGAGCCCTGCGTCGCCGTCGGCTGCGCCCCGCCAGCAGGCGTCATCGAGCGGGGCGACGACGACGCCGACGACACGTACGTCAGCTGCTTCCCACGATCCTGTTTGGGCAGCTCGGGCAGCTTCACTCCGGCTGCCTCCGCGGCCGCTTCCGTGGCCGCGGCGTCGGCCGCGGCGTCCGCGTCGCCCTGGCCGTCACCGGTCGGGACGGGTTCTCGCATCACCGCCTCGCGCGCCAGCTGCGTGGCTCGCCCAGCGGCGCCGTCTGTCGGCGCCTGCGCCGATGCGGGGGTCTCGTCACGCTCGATCGGGACGTGGAAGAAGTACGTCGCCGCCTCGTGCCGCACCCCGTACATCATCGCGACGAAACCCTCGTATGCCTCCCGCTGGTACTCGGTGAGCGGGTCGCGCTGACCCACCGCACGCAGACCGATCCCGTCGCGGAGCGCGTCCATCTCGTACAGGTGCTCACGCCACTTGCGGTCGACGATCGTGAGGATGATGCGGCGCTCGACCTCCCGCATGATCTCGGCGCCGACCTCCTGCTCGCGCGCCTCGTACGCGCGGAAGGCGTCGTCGATGATCTCCTCGGTCAACTGGTCGCGGTCGGCGGTCTCGAGGTCAAGTCCGTCGAGGTCGTAGCTGAGCGGGAAGATCTGCTCCAGCTCGCGGCGCAGCATCTCGAGGTCCCACTCCTCGGGGAACACCCCGGGCGGGGCGTACAGGTCCACGGCGTTGCGGACGGCGTCCTCGATGAACGTGGCGGCGATCTCCTCGACCGCCTCCGGATCGCCCTCCAGCAGCTTCTGGCGCTGGGTGTAGACGACCTCGCGCTGCTTGTTCATCACGTCGTCGTACTTCAGGACGTTCTTACGGATGTCGAAGTTGCGGGACTCGACCTGCCGCTGAGCGTTGCCGACCGCCCGCGTGACCAGCTTGTGCTCGATCGGCACCGTCTCGGGCACGTTCAACCGGGTCATGATCCGATCGACCGCCTCGGCGTTGAACAGCCGCATGAGATCGTCTTCGAGCGACAGGTAGAACCGCGACTCGCCGGGGTCTCCCTGCCGTCCCGACCGGCCCCGCAGCTGGTTGTCGATCCGCCTCGACTCGTGCCGTTCGGTGCCCAGCACGTACAGACCGCCGACGTCGAGGACCTCCTGGCGCTCATCGGCGCACTTGGCCTTGAAGCGGTCGAAGGCGTCGTGGAAGACATGCTCGCGCTCGTCGTCGGAGGCCTCGGGGCCGAGCTTGGCGACCTCGTCCTTGGCCATCTCCTCGGGGTTGCCTCCCAGGATGATGTCCACCCCCCGCCCCGCCATGTTGGTCGCGACGGTGACCGCGCCCTTGCGGCCGGCCTGGGCGATGACGTGGGCTTCCTTCTCGTGGTGCTTGGCGTTGAGGACCTGGTAGGAGACGGCGCGGCGGCGGAGCATCTCGCTCAACCGCTCGGATTTCTCGATGGAGACGGTCCCGACCAGGACGGGCTGGCCCTGCTCGTAGCGGGCGGCGATGTCCTCGACGACCGCCTCGAACTTGGCCCGCTCGGTCTTGTAGATCAGATCGGCCTTGTCAGCCCGGATGATCGGCTTGTTGGTGGGAACCACGACCACGCCCAGGTCGTAGATCTCCTTGAACTCCAGCTCCTCGGTCTTGGCGGTCCCGGTCATGCCCGCGAGCTTGTCGTACATCCGGTAGTAGTTCTGGAGGGTGATCGTGGCGAGCGTCTGGTTCTCCTCCTTGATCCGCACACCCTCCTTGGCCTCGATGGCCTGGTGCAGACCTTCGGAGTAGCGCCGGCCCTCGAGCACCCGACCGGTGTGCTCGTCGACGATCTTGACCTCGCCGTCGCGGACCAGGTACTCGACGTCGCGCTTGAACAGCTCCTTGGCCTTCAGCGCGTTGAGCAGGTGGTGCACGAGCGAGGTGTGCACCGACTCGTAGAGGTTGTCCACGCCCAGGATCTTCTCGACCTTGGCGACACCGTCCTCGGTGATCGCCACGGTGCGTTTGGCCTCGTCGACGACGTAGTCGCCGGTCGTCTCGTGGGTTCGCGGGTCCTCCTCGCCGCGGCTGAGGTTGGGAACCACCCGCCGGGCGAAGATCTGGTACCACTGGGCGGACTGCTCCGCCGGGCCGGAGATGATCAACGGCGTGCGGGCCTCGTCGACCAGAATCGAATCGACCTCGTCGATCAACGCGAAGTTGTGGCCGCGCTGGACCTGCATCCGCACGTCCCACGCCATGTTGTCGCGCAGGTAATCGAAGCCGAACTCGTTGTTTGTCCCGTAGGTGATGTCGGCGGAGTAAGCCGTGACCTTGTCTTCGCGTGACTGCTGGGCGTGGACCAGGCCGACGGTCAGCCCCAGGAAGCGGTGCACCGCACCCATCCACTCGGAGTCGCGCTTGGCGAGGTAGTCGTTGACGGTGACGATGTGGACGCCCTTGCCTTCCAGGGCGTTGAGGTACACCGGCATGGTCGAGGTGAGGGTCTTGCCCTCACCGGTCTTCATCTCGGCGATGTTGCCGTCGTGCAGGGCGCACGCGCCGAACACCTGCACGGGGAACGGCTTCTGAGCCAGGACGCGCCAGGCTGCCTCGCGGACGACCGCGAAGGCCTCGACCTCGATGTCGGCGAGGGTCTCACCGTCGGCCAGCCGCCGCTTGAACTCGTCGGTCTTGGCCCTCAGCTCCGCGTCGGACAGCTCGACGACGTCGTCCTCAGCCGCGAGGACCGCATCGGCGATGCGCTGCAGCTGCCTGGCCGTGCGACCCTCGCCGAGGCGGAGGAGCTTGTTCAAGACCATCGGCTTCGACCTTCTGGAGCAGGGGTGTTTCGATCAGGTGCACGTCGATCAGGTGCACGTCGAGCGGTGCACGTCGAGCAGGTGCACGTCGAGGGCCAAGACCGACGCCAACGCGTTCCCATGGTACGTGTGCGACGGCGGGGTGCTCGGTCACGCACGCAAGCGCGCGACGGGTGGGGGCTGCGCCGACCGCTGGCAGCCCGACTCCAGGCCAAGCTGGCGGAGGCCGGTGCTGTCACCCACGCCCCACCGGACGGTGGCGGCCGTCCGGCCACGCTCACCTCCGGGGTGCATGATCTCGCGCTCGTCGTCCACGTGCCCCAGACCGACCAGGTGCCCGACCTCGTGCAGCAGCACGGTCCCCCACGACCGCCCGGTCCCGAAACCTGGACGCAGCTTGTCGGTGGCATCGAGGTAGATCGCGCCCGAGACGAGCACCGGGTGAGCGCCGGCCGGAACGATCTGGGCGACACCGACCACCGGTCCGTGCAACGACGGGACCTGTGCGGGGTCCGTCCAGGCGATCAGGACCGGCGCCCAACCGGCGTTCCCGTACCGCTCCGGCTGCACGGGGTCTCGTTCCTCGCGCGGCGGCTCGTCGGTCTCACCGGCGAACGTGAACGTCAGGCCGGTCACCTCGGTGATCCGTGACAGGGCCATCTGGACGTCAGCGAGCGCCGTCGGGTACGGGGCGCGGCCGAGGTTGGTCACGTAGCGGATCGGGGTGCACGAATCCCACCGCAGCGGTGCGCCGTCGGAGTGGACGTACTCGAAGCGGTAGGTGCCCTGGCCGGCGACGTCCGAGGCGAGCCCGGGGACCGGTGGGGAGGACCCAGCGAGCGAAGCCTGGCTCCAGGCCAGCGCCAGCGCCGCGATCGCCAACGCGGCCAGGAGGGCGACGGCCAGCGCTTGTCGTCCGTGTCGCCTCAGCTGCGCCGGCCCGCGTGGGCCGACGACCGCCTGGCTGGGTCGCATCGATGGGACGCCGACGAAGTAGTCGTCTCCTGGCGGGTGCGGATCCACGGATGTGGTGTCGGCCGTCGGGGACCACGGCTTGAACGTGGCGCACGTCGCAGGACGGTTCCACCCCGGCGGGACGTTGGCGACCGCGTCGTAATCGCAGGATGGCCCAGTCAGATCTCCAGCAGCTTCTCGCGGACGGCGTAGACCACGGCTTCCATCCGCGAGTGCAGGTGGAGCTTCTCGAGGATGTTGCGGACGTGGTTCTTGACGGTGTTCTCGGAGATGAACAGGGCCTTGGCGATCTGGCGGTTGTTCATCCCCTGCGCGACGTGCTGGAGGACCTCCATCTCGCGCGGCGTGAGCCGCGGTGCGGGGACCTGCTGCTTCTCCTCCTCCTTCTTCACCATCGCAGCGAACTCGTCGAGGAGCTTGGAGGCCATCGATGGACTGATCAGCGACTGCCCACCGTGGACGGACCGGACTGCGTCGCCGACCTCGTCGATCGAGATCTCCTTGAGCAGGTACCCGTTCGCACCGGCCTTGATGGCCTCGTACAGGTCGTCCTCCTCGTCGCTGATCGTCAACATGAGGATCTTGGTGTGCGGCAGCTCCTCTTTGATCTGCGCGGTGGCGTCGATGCCCGACACCTCCGGCATGCGCACGTCCATCACCACGACGTCGGGGACGGTCTCGGACGTCAACGCGACCGCGTCGGTCCCGTCGCCCGCCTCCCCGACGACCTCGATGTCGTCCTCGTCTTCCAGCACCATCCGCAGGCCCCGGCGGAACAGCTCGTGGTCGTCGGCGATGAGAACGCGGATGCGCTCGTCGGGCACGTGGGCCTCCTCGAGATCTCGGGGACCGACCGGGCGTCGAGGGCCGACCGACCCGTTCGCGAGTCTAACCCAGGCCATGTCCGGGGACCGGCGTGTGCGGTGGAGGTCCCCACCGACCGAGCCGGTGGGCGCCAGCCCTGGCCACGACCGCCACCGCCACGTCCGCGGCACCGCCGTCACGTAGCGCGACGGCCGCCACGTGCAGCGTCGCGCCGGTCGTGAGGACGTCGTCGACGACCAGCAGGCGCGCCCCGCCGAGCCGTGTACGGGCCCGGTAGGTGGCCGCAGACAGCATGCGGCGCGACGCCGTGGACAACCCTGACTGATCCCGGCGTGGTTCGGCTGCCCGCAGCGTGGGCACCAGCGGCCGGTGGACAGCCGCCGCGACCGGCGCGGCCAGCAGCGCCGCGTGGTCGAAGCCGCGCTGGCGGAGTCGTGACCGATCCGAGGGCACCCACGTGACAGCATCGACCGGCGCGGCCAGCGTCGTGGAAACGAGCGCCGCGAGCAGCTCCCCGAGGCCAGGCCACACCGACCAGGCACCCGCCGCCTTCCCGGCCACGATCGCCGCGGCGACCGGCCCGGCGTAGCTGAACGTCGCGTAGGTGGCGACGACCGGGGCGTGCTCGTCCCAGCAGCGGTGCGGAGAACGGCCGTCGCCACAGCGGGTGCATCGGCGGGGCAGACGGTGGCGGCTGGCCTGTTCAGCGCATGGCGGGCACCACGGCGGCTCCCCGCGGGCGCCGCACGCCACGCAGCGGGCGGGTACGAGCACATCGGCGAGCCGTCGCAGCACCCTGACCAGGATGCGGGGGTGGTGGGCGCGACGCTGCTCCTCCCACGGGGCGGCTGTGGACAGCGGTCACCGCGTCCAGGCGCAGGGGCGTCCGGACGGCGTTCGACGCGGGCGGCGACACGGGAGCGTGTGCCGGTTCACGGTGCCGTCTCTGCGAGCCGCCGCTTCAGCGCCTCGATCGCGCGGACGGGGGTGGGGTCCTCGCGCCCGAGGTAGGCGAGGCGGACGGACAGCAGGTCGACGAGCAGGACCCCGGCCGCGAACCGGGTGACCGAGCTGTCACCCTCCATCTCGATGGTGACGTGTGTCCCGACCCGGTCGCTCAGCGACTGGCGGATGAGCGAGAAACGTCGCCGCACCTGCGGATGCTCATCAGCGGGGCTGCGCACGTCGACGATCGCGAAGCGGGCGCCGGCGTCGCTGGCGGCGCCCCATCCCACGATCTCGTTGTGGTCGCGTTCAGGTAGCTCGTGACAGAACGCCGGCCGCTTGGCGTTCTCGTTGACCTGGCACTTGCCACGCAACGCCACCACCGCCGGCCACCCGCGTGCCCCGTAGAAGACGGGGATGAGACCATCGAGGGCGTCGGCCAGGTCGTCGACGGGGTCGGCGGCGGCCCAACGATCCAGGCACCCAACGAGGTGGTCGGGGACGCTGGCGAGCTGGTCGAGCATCCCGTCGAGCACGCCGGCTGATTCGAGACCGGCCAGCACCGCCACCGTGAGGCTGGGCATGTTGGCACGAGGCTGACCCCCGGCGGGGACGGACACCGTCGGGAAGCCCTCACGGGCGGCCCGTCGAGCCAGCTCCCCTCCGGCGGTGACGGCGTAGCGGGGAGCGCCCGCGGCGCCTGCGGCGTCGCACGCAGCGAGGGTCTCCTCGGTCGAGCCCGAGTAGCTCACGGCGACCACCAACGTGTCGGGGCCGACCCAGCCGGGCAGTTCGTATCCCTTGACGGGGATGACCGGGACGCGTCCGCGTTCGGCGGCGGCCACCACGGCGACGTCCGCGGCGATCCCCGAGCCTCCCATGCCGATCAACACGACCGCACGGACGTCGTCGACCGACACCGGCGGTGGCGGTGCGTGACGGGCACGCTCGAGCGCCTCCGCCCACTGCAGGGGCGAGCCCTGCACCGTCGCGAGCATCCCGGCGGAGTCGAGCCCGGCTAGCTCAACGCCGCTCACGCGCCAGCGCGGCGTGACGGCTTGGTCGCCTCCTCGACCAGCATCACGGGGATGCCGTCGCGGACGGGGTACTGCAGGCCGCACTGCTGGCAGATGATCAGATTGCGGCGCTCCTTGTACTCGACCTGCCCGTGGCAGTCGGGGCAGATCAGGATCTCGAGCAGCTGCGGGTCGAGTTGCACGGGGTCCTCCTCGCGTGCGCCGCCGGTCAGCCCTGCTCGTCGACGAGTGCGGCGACCTCGTCGCGGAGCTTCTCCATCGCGTCGCTGGCGGCCGCCTCCACGTTCAAGCGCAGCAGCGGCTCGGTGTTGCTGGGACGCAGGTTGAACCAGCCCCACCGGCCGGTTGCGTCGACCTCGTCGAGCTCGACCGTGAGGCCATCCGTCCAATCCAACTCGCCGCGGGCGCCGAAGACGTCGGCGACCCGCTCCAGCATGGCGTCCTGGTCGTCGACCTCGAAGTTCATCTCCCCGGATTGGGGGTAGCGGTCGTAGGGCGCCACGACCTGCGACAGGGGCTGGCCGCTCAACGAGATGGCCTCTAGCAGGATCAGAGCGGCGACCAAGCCCGAGTCCGCCCGGTAGTTGTCCCGGAAGTAGTAGTGGCCCGAGTGCTCGCAGCCGTACACGGCCCCCGTCTCGGCCATGCGGGCCTTGATGAACGAGTGGCCGACACGGGTGCGGACCGCCTTCCCGCCGCTGGCGGTGATGGTCTCGGGGACGATCTTGGAGCAGATCAGGTTGTACAGGACCGTCGAACCGGGCTCCTTCTCCAGGATCCGGTCGGCGACCACCGCGGCGAACAGGGATGGCCGCACCGGTTCGCCCCGCTCGTCCACGGCGAAAGCGCGGTCGGCGTCGCCGTCGAAGGCGAAGCCGATGTCAGCGCCGTGGTCGGTGACCGCGGCACGGAGATCGGCCAGGTTGCGCACGTCGGAGGGGTCGGCGGGGTGGTTGGGGAAGCTTCCATCCAGCTCGAAGTACATCGGGATGACGTCGAACGGCAGCCCCGCGAACACGGCGGGCACGACGTGGCCGGCCATGCCGTTGGCGGCATCGACGACGACCGTCAGCGGCGACAGCGCGTCGCGATCGACGAACGAGCGCACGTGCTCGGCGAAGGCGGCGAGCAGATCCTCCTCGCGCTCCTGCCCGGGCTCGCCCTGTGGGTCGAGGTCGCCATCGGCGACGAGGTCGCGGATACGCGCCAGCCCCGTGTCGATCGACACGGGGACCGCACCCGCGCGGCACATCTTGATGCCGTTGTACTGGGCCGGGTTGTGGCTCGCGGTGAACATCGCGCCCGGCTCGTCGAGGTGACCGCTGGCGAAGTACAGCATGTCGGTGGAGGCGAGCCCCACGTGAACGACGTCGACGCCCTGGGAGTTGGCGCCGTCGGCGAAGGCCGCGGCGAGCTCGGGCGAGGATGGCCGCATGTCGCGACCGATGACGATCGTGTCGCCGTCCAGAATCCGGGCGGCCGCGGCGCCGATGCGCCGAACCAGGTCGGCGTCGAGCTGGTCGGGCACCGTGCCGCGCACGTCGTAGGCCTTGAAGATCGCGTCGAGGTCGACCGGCACGGTGTCCTCCTGAACGATGTGTGAACTCTACGCCCCTGGGACCTACTGTACGGGCGCACACGACCACGCGGCCACGGGTGCTTCAGCGGGGGCGGCGCTCCAGGTCAGGCACGACCGGGTTCGGCGGCTGACCCGGCAGGTGGCGACCGATGTACTGCGACCGGGTGCGGCCGTCCTGGCGCCAGTACGCGTACCAGTACGGCCCGTGCGGGCACGAGCGGCAACGGTCCTTGCCGCAACGAACGTGCTCCTGGCGGTAGGTCACGTTCGCGGGTGACGCCGGACCGGTCTCGTCGCGCTTGACCGGACCGTCGGCGTGCAGGAGCAGACCGCGCACCAGGATCATCAACCGGCGGAGGTCGTACTGGTCGAGCCGACGGACCTGTGCCACCAGGTCCCGAGGGAGCGCCACGCCCTACCCGCTCGTCGAGTTCGTCGAGTCCGCCCCCCATCTTAGGTAGCGACGCGCACCTAGGAAACAACAGCAGCCACAGTCCAGGGTGGACTGCCAGGGGCGGACCATCCCAGGGGTGGACATGTCAGGGTGAACATGTCAGGGAGCATCAGCGACAGGCCGCGAGCCTGTCACCACGCCCGAGCGCGCGGGGACCCGGCCGGCACATCGGCCGGCGCGACCCCGCGTCGCTCGTCGACTGGGTCGTCCCGGCTGATGGCCTGCGCAGCTTCCGAGTCCTCGCGCGGTGATGGTACGGGGTCGCCGCTCCGGCCGAGCGCGGTAGCCAGCACCTCGATGATGCGCGGGCCTCCCAACGCGCGGCGTGCGCCGCCGACCGCCCCACCTTCCGCGCGATCCGTGGTGGCGACGGGCGGGACCTCGCGCCCGTCGAGGAGCTCCCAGCCGCGGGGAGGGCGGCTGCGATCGGCGTGGTGGACGCACAGGTCGTACGCCTCGGGTTCGGCCTGGGGCGTCAGCGAGGACAGGACCGCTTTCCGAGCCGTGTAGCTGAAGCGGAGTGTCGCGGCCGCGGGGCTAGGACAGCCCGGGCGGGCGCAGCCGCGGACCGCGGCCCGCGACAGCGGGCGGACTACCTGACGCCGGCGAGCCTCCTGCACACGGGCACCGTAAACCACATCGGTGTGAGACGCGAACATGTGTCGCGCATGCGGCTGCCTCCACGGTTGCCGCCGACGAGCCAGGGCGCCGTCCGGCTGCTGATGATCGGCTTCTTACCGACACCGGCGTTACCTAAGCCGATGTTGTCATTCCCGGGGCGATCCGGGTCACCGGCGGCGAGGCGGACACACGGAACGGAGCCGACAAAGGTGTCGTCCCGAGTGACCACCGCACTTGGCGGTTTAGCCTCTCGGGACGACCTCGCAATTGTACCGCAGCTGAACCCGGCTGGTCAAGACCTCGGTTCCCCGTACGCTCACCGCGATGGAGGATCGCCACGCCCGCCACCGTCGCGCCGATGCAGACGGTCGGCGACGACCGCCGGACGGGTTCCGCGCTGCGAGCCTGCGACGTTTCGAGCGTTTGGTCGATGACGCGCTCACGTCGCTACCCGACGAGTTGCGCAACCACGTCGAGAACGTACAGATCGTCGTGGAGGATGTCCCGCCGGCGGATGTCCTCGGCTACGGCGACGAGGTCCTGCTCGGCCTGTACCAGGGCGTGCCACGCACTCAGCGGGCCGGCGATCCACCGGTGTTGCCTGACCGCATCACGCTGTACCGGCGGCCGATCGAAGCGCGCGTCGCCAGCAAGCGGGAACTCGCCGATCTCGTCCGCGAGGTCGTCGTCCACGAGCTCGCCCACCATTTCGGGATAGACGACGACCGGCTCGACGAGCTCGGCTGGTAGTCACCGGGCAGGTGCCGGCTCCGTGGTGTCCGCCGCCGCGTCGACGGGGGAAGCGGTCGGGGTCGGAACGTCCGGCACGTCTGTGATGGTTCCCGACCGGATGGCGGCGCCCAGCGACGTGCCCAGTCGCTGGGGTAGCCCCGGAGCGAACCGCACCGGCGGGACAGGCTGACCACCCGCCCACAGCCGGCTGGGAACCCCGGCGTGGGCCAAGAGCCGCATCGGTCCCGATCGTTCCACGGAGTGCAGGCCCGCCACGACACCACCGCCGTCGGCCTGCACGAAGATCGCGTGTTGGTCGAGATCGTCACCCTCGGCACTGATGTCGACGTCGATCGCGGCCCCTGGGGGGACCGCCAGCTCGCGCCAATCGTCCGGCGAGACCGCGCTGGTCGCAGAGGCGGCGATGATCTCGACGGTCAGGGGTTGAGAGGTGGGGTTGACCAGGTGCAGGACCTCGTGACGTCCGCGGAGCGGACCAGTGGAGATCACCCACTGGGGGTCCGGGGCCGGCTCGCCGAGCAGGATCGAGAACCCCGTGCGCTCGGGGTCGGGGTTGGTGATCCGCGTGGCCGCCGACACCACCACCGGGACGCCGTTGGATGACGTCACGGTCACGCCGGCCGAGCGGACGTCTTCGGGGAGCGCTCCACGCAGGTCGATGCGGTGGACCGACTCGCCGGGGACGGTCAGTTCCTCCAGCCCCTCAGGCGGCGCCCCACCATCGGGCGTGTGCACGGTGACCGCCAGGGAGGCGGGGCCCTCGCTGGTGTTGGCCACCCACAGCCACGACTCGGCGTCGCCGGTACGGACCCACGGGACCGTCCAGGTGTCTTGGGGGGCAGGCGCCAGCGGCGCCAGGGTCATGCCCTCAACGCCACCGACCGCCGGATCCATGCTCTGCCAGGCTTCGGCCACCACCCGCCCGGCACGAAGCCGCACGACAGCCCCGAGGTCGGCGAGCTCGGGGGCGTGCTCGTTCAACGGGATGGTCTTCACCGTCCGGGCGGGGATCCCGACGTTCTTGAGCCGTTCGGGCCGCTGCACGCCGTCGGGTGTGAGGAGATCCACAGCCACCGCGGCGTCGACGTCGAAGGGGTTGACCAGGCTGATCGCCGCCTGCGCCCCGCCGGCGGTGTTCACGCCGGGCAGGTACCAGGTCGGGCTCGGCTCGGCCACGCACGGCCCCTCGACCAGCCCGGCCGGTTCCCCGGGCTGTCCGCGGACCCAGACGCGCGTGACCGCCGCCGGCGTGCGCCACCAGCGTGCCGAGACGCCGGCCTCCGCCCGCTCGGGCGGCAGGCCATCCACCCGCACACCCCCGGCGAAGACCTCGGCTTCCGCGCCACGCGCGATCTCCCCCCCGCCGACGGTATCGACGCGGACGACCGACCCGGTGGCGCTCCCGGGCGGTACGGCGGTGATCACGAACATCCCGTTGCCCGTGGCGGTGTCCCCCGCCGCGCAGTACCACGCCCCGGACACGGCCGGCCCCGCCGCGGTGGTCGCAGGGGGGTCGGACGCCGCAGGGGTGAGCAGATCGAGAGCGACCCCGGCGACGATGCCGAGCGCGACCATCATGAACGCGGTCGGGGTCGAGGTCGGCGCCCTCACTGGCGCTCCTCCACGAACCCCGGTGGGCGCAGCGTCAGGGAGACGGCCAGTAGCACCAGCATCAGTTGACCGATCACGGCCAGGGTCCGCGTCCGCTGCCGCGCGTAGCGCACCACCACCTGCTCGGCGGGACCGGTCACCGTGAAGCGGGCGAGACCGAACTGAGAGCCACCCTCCAACACCGCCCCGTCGGCGGTCGCACGCCATCCCGGATGGGCCTGTTCGGCCAGCAGCACCACCCCGGCAGACGGGATGGCCCCCGCGAAGGTGTCGTCCTCGGCGACGGTGAGCGGTCGGGGACTGGCGTCGGGTGGGACCTCGCCGCGGCGGGCGACGGAGACCGCGACCGCCGGCGAGATGTGGGCCGCCCGCGGCAGCCAGCGGCGGACGCGGTACAGCAGGCCGTGCTCGACCGACTGCGGCTCGAGGTCGACCTGATCGTCGAGCGCCGCCTGGAGAGCGGGCGACCGTCCTCCCTCAGGCACGTAGACGTACAGGATGTTGGCGAGGCCCAGCCGCGACGCCGCTGCCGGGTTCGTGTGAGCGGCCGCGTCGGTGATCGCACGCTGCACCAGCTCCAGCAGTTCCGCCGGCCTGGGCGCTCCGTACCGCAGCATCGTCGGGCCATCCGAGCCGACCACGTCCCAACGCATGGCCCCGTGTTCTTCGCTCAGCACGAGGACGCGGTAGGGGCCCAGGGCGTCGTCTTCGGCGCCGATGAAGGCGGGCAGAGCCGGCTCGCCGACCACGAAGGCGTCCCACGGATCGCTCACCAGGTACGCGGTCGCCGCCACGCCGCCGAAGGCCACGGTCACCGCGGTCACCGCCACGACGACCTGTCGCCACCCGAAGGCGATCTCGCGGAGGACGTCTCCGGCGACCGTGAACGCGATCGCCAGCAACCCGGCGTAGGCGAGCGCCGCCAGCAGCAGCGGGAGGCCGGGCCACCCGACCGCGCCATCACCACTGACCCCGAGGCCCCACGCGGTCAGGACCGACAGGAGCACCACCGCCCACAGCGTGGCCACCGGAACCGGGCGACGCGGGTACCCGACGACCAGACCCAGCAGGCCGGCAGCCAAGAACGCGACGCCGACCGCGAGCCCCGGGAAGCCCGGCAGCTGGGGTGACAGCGCCAGCCACCGCAGGAACGGCGACGGCGTCGCGCCGGGATCGCCGAAGCCGCCCAGGACCGGTGAACCCGACCCGATCAAGGATGCCGACCACGGCAGCAGCAACAGCAGGGCCCCGACGACGACCACCGCGATCCGGCCAGCGGCACCACGCCGGGCCGCCGCCGGAGCAGGCGTGACGAACACCGCGACCAGGCCAACGGCGACGGCGGCGAGGAGCAGCGGGACCGTGGAGGGTTCGAAGGCGATCATCACCGCGGTGACCAGAGCGGCGGCCGCGACCGCTCGCCAGGCACTGGGCGGCGCGACCGCGAAGCTGGTCAGACGGGCCGTTGCCAGGGTCAGTGCTGGGATGGCGGCGGCGGTGACCAACCCACCGAGCCTCCCGGTGGTCAGAGCGGCCAGAACCGGAGGGCTCAACGTGTAGGCGGATGCGGCCAGGACCCGTGGCGCACGGGCGGGGCTCAGCAGGCGGCCGGCGCGGAGCGTGAGCCACCACGTGACCGGGAGGAACCCGAACAGCAGCAGGCGCGGGGCCAACCAGGCCGACCCGAGAGCCAGCATGCCCACCAGGCCCAGCAGGGCCTGCGCCGGTGACGGCGCCCCCGCCGAACCCAGCCCTCCCGCGTCGTTCCATCCCGAGGCGTACACCCGCAGGAACGTGCGCGACGTCGCCGGCCACGGGGCGATGTCCCCGCCGCGCAGCTCACCGCCACCGAGGAGCGGGATGGCGCTGATCAGGGCGATCGCGGTCAGGATCGTGGCGGCGACGAGGACCGGCTGCTGTCTGACCAGGCGAACGGCGCGCGGGCCGAGAGACAGTTCGTCGGTCGCCCGCTCGTCGGGTGGGGACGGCAAGGCGACGTCGCCGCCTGCGACGCGGTCGGCGATCGCCTCGGCGTAGGCCCCCAGCCGCGGCGCGGTGCGGGCGAACAACGGCCGCAGCTCCCCGTCGGTGCGGATCCGGCTGTCCTGCACCGCCCGCCGCAGCCGGATGGTGCTGCCCAGGTTGCGGACGTTCCAGCCCCAGGCGCGCAGCGTCTGCCAGGCATCGCTCAGCCGGCGGGCGGCGACGAAGGCCGCCACTTTGGCCGCACCGACCAGGAAGAACAGCGGCAGGACGTAGGCCAGGCGGGCCACGCTGTAGCACTTGAGCATCGTCGCGAACGTGTTGCGCTCGGCGAAGTACCGCGGACCCAGCGGTGCCATCTGACCGAGCCGCTCGTAGTTGGACGCCGCGCGCACGTGGCGCCCGACGGCAGCCGGTGCCACCTCGACGTCGCGTCCGGCCAGCCAGGCGCGCCAGCACAGGTCCAGATCGTCGCGGAACACGCGGTAGCGGCGGTCGAACCCGCCGAGCTCCTCGAACAGCGCGCGGTCCACCAACATGGCCGCGCTGGACACGTACAGAACCGGCCGCACGCGGTCGCGCTGGCCCTGGTCGAGCTCGTCGGGCTCCAGCCCGGAATCCGGGCGCCCCGTGGGGTCGATCGCCATCCCGACCTGCTGCAGCAACCGCGGATCGCTGTACTGCAGGAGCTTGGGGCCGACCACCGCGACGTGCCCGTCGCCGCTGGCGTGGGCGACCAGACGGTCGACGGCATCGGGCTCGAGGATCACATCGTCGTGCAACACCAGCAGCCAGCGTGCGTCCGACGTGGCTGCCATGGCGCTGTCGAGGGCCATGCCGACGGCGGCGCCGAAGCCGAGATCGCGGTCGGCCACGAGCACCCGTTCCATGCCGAGTCGCTCGCGGAGGATGTGGCGCGACCCGTCGGTGGAGCCGTTGTCGACGGCGACGACATCGAGCGTCGGGTAGGTCTGCGCCTGCAGGGCCTCGAGGCACTCGCCCAGCCATGCAGCACCGTCATGGGCGACGACGACGGCGAGAACGCGCGGACTGTCCAGCGCCGCTCCTTGTGCACCGCGTGGCGATCACGCTCTGGACGGGTGCGCTGCGCAAGCGCGACGCCCGCCGAGCTGGCGGGCGTTGGGACGGCCACGCTAGCACACTCGGCGGCGACCACCCACCGAGCGGGGCGGGTGCGGCGCGTTCGGTAGCGGTCCTAGGAAGCGAGCCGCTTCAGCCGTCGGCGCTCCCGTTCGCTCATGCCGCCCCAGATCCCGAAGCGCTCATCGTTGCCCAAGGCGTACTGCAGGCACTCGTCGCGGACGCTGCATGCCGCGCAGATGCGTTTGGCGTCCCTGGTGGATCCGCCCTTTTCGGGGAAGAAGGCGTCCGGGTCCGCATCCAGACACTTGGCGTCTGCCATCCAGGGCGCCGGGCCGAGGTCGACCCCGTCGAGCAGGTCCCCGGTCACGGTCGCGGTGTCGGCTACCACAGTGCGCTCCTCGCTCTCGCGCGGACCGGTGCGATGGCCGCACCGGAAGGGCGGCTCGGCGCTGGCTCCACGCCGACCACCACGCTGGTGTAGTTACACCGACGTTGTTTCTAGCGGCGGAAGCGGGTGGCGTCAAGGGCCAACCACGACAGGTTGTGGTCGCCGTCGATGCGCACCCCAATCCGTGGGGTTCGGATGCCCACCCGATCTGTGGCGTTCCATGCCACCCCGATCGGCGTGGTCGAGCGAGGATCGCGGCAGGGCGGGCCGCCGCTGCGCGTGCCTGGTCGCCTAACGGCCTCTGGGTCGGACGCTGCGGCGGATCTCGCGCGCGGTCGCCACCCCGATGCCCTTGACCTCGATGAGGTCTTCGATGGACGCGGCACGGATGGCTTCCAGCGTTCCGAAGCGATCGAGGAGCGCCTGCGTCCTGGACGGCCCGAGTCCCTTCACGTCGGCCAGCACCGCCTGCAGGTTCGAGCGGGCCCCGTTGTCACCGCCGTGCGACGCTGGCGTGCGACCGGGCAGGGACTCGCGCCGGGCGGCTGATGGCTGATCAGCTCCGTGGTCGCCGGGGTGTGCGTGGGGCGGGGTGCCCGTGAGCTCGGGCCCGCTCTGATCCACGGCCGCGTCGGTCGCGCCGGTGGTCCACGACGTCGCGCGCTCGTGTTGGCCCCACGTCGTCGATGTCGCCTCGTCTCGAGGGTCGGCCTCGAGCGCGTCGAGGAGAGCTCGCCCGCCGACCGGTCGCGGCTCGGGGTCGGGTGGGGGCTCGTGGCCGAGGATCCGCTCTCGGGCAGCGTCGAGACGCCCCGCGAGTTTCCGCGTCTCCCGCCGTGATAGCCCCGCGGCGAACTCCTCGACCAGTTCTTGGAGCACACGATGGCGCTCCTGCTCGAGCCGGCGATCGCGGGCGTCGAGGTACTCCACCAGGGATGCCTCCACTCGGCCGACGAAGTCGACGAGCTGCTGCACGTGCTCGCCCGCTGAGCGGACGTCGGCGGCGGCCTCGTCGCTCGCAACCCGGATGTTGCCGGCAGCCTGCAGTCCGACCGCGCGGACGTCGGCGGCAGTCTCGTCGCCGATCGTGCGCACCGCCTCCGTCGCCTCTTGCGTCCCGCGTCGGAAGTCGGTCGCAGCCGCCTCGATCGCCGCCTCGACACGTTCCTGCAGTCCGGCCCCGAGCTCCTGGACCTCAGCACCGACCGAGCGCAGCTCCTGATGTGCGGCTCGCAGTTGCTGCTCACCGCGGTCCAAGGCGGTGGTGAGCGCATCCGCGAGCTGGCGACGGTGCCCCTCCAGCACCTGCGGCAGTCGCTCGTCGAGGCCGGCGTCGAGTGCCTGCAGGCGACGGTCGAGGTCGGCGACCACCCGCTCGAGGGTGGCGTCGAGCGCTGTTCGCATCGCCTCGCTGATGCGGCTGAGGTGCGCCGACTGGGCCTCGCTGATCCGGGTGGCCTGCGCCAGGTGGTCCTCGCTGCGGCGGGTCGCCTCCGCCAAGCGCGCCTCGAGCGCTGCGCGGAGCTCGTCGGTCCGTTCCTGGACGCCACGGGTCAGCTGGTCGGCGCGGACGACGAAAGTCGTGAGCTGCTCGTCGACGGCTGCCCGGGTCGCAGCATCGGCGATCACACGTCGCTCCTCGGCCGCGGTCAAGTGCTCCTCGATCGCGAATCGGCCGGCTCGTAACTGTGCTTCTTGGGTGGCGAACCGTGCGTCCAACTCGTCGGCGAGCGCCTCCATGCGCCGGTCCAGCGTCGTCGTGCGGTCGGTCGCCGACTCCACCGCCTGCACCAGCGCCTGCAGGTACTGCACCGCCTCGGCGCGATCATCGCCGACCCGCGCGGCCAGCCGCTCCCCCAACGCCGCCACCCGAGCGTCCAGCTCCTGGGCGAGCCGACTCGTGAGACGGTCGCCATCGTCAGGTCGGACCAACGCCGCGAGGCGCTCCTCCACCCCGGCCATGACGGCCTCGCCGGTCCGCCACGACGCGTTGTCGACCTGCTCTTCGAGGGCAGCCAGGCGGCTCAACAGCGACGTGCGCAGCGCAACGACGGTGTCTTGGATACCGGCGTCGACGCGCGCCCCGAGCTGGGCGAGGAGCTCCCGGGCGTCCGCCTCACGGCGAGCCGCGTCCTCGTCACGCCGCGACACGGCCTGTTCCCGGAACTCGTCGGCGAGCGCCTCCACACGCCGGTCGAGCGCCGTCGTGCGGTCGGTCGCCGACTCCACCGCCTGCACCAGCGCCTGCAGGTGCTCCGCCGCCTCGGGTGTGACGGCCTCGCCGGTCCGCCACGACGCGTTCTGCACCTGCTGTTCGAGGGCAGCCAGGCGGTCGGAGACGAGCGCGACGACGTCCCTGACCTGCCCGACGACCTCGGCGTTGCGCTCCTGCTCGACCGCCTCGATCGTCCCCCGGACCACCCGGCCGAGGTCGGACAGGGCTGTCTCGACCCGTTCGGCGACGTCGTCGTCGGGTGTGGCGTGCTGGTCCGCCAGCCGCTGCACATCCTGATCGAGCCGGGCGGCGCGTTCGTCGAGGGAGGCGACGGCGCCCTCGGTCGACTCCGCCAGCTGAACCAGGCGAACGGCGTGGTCGGTGCTGGCCTGGCGGAGACGGTCGATCTCCTCGGCGAGCCGACGGAAGCGCTCGTCGAGCTCCTCCCCTAGCCGCCCGAGCGCCTCGTGGACCTCGGACCGCAGCGCCACCGCCTGTGAGGCGGCACTGTCGCGCAGTGCACGCAACACGGCTTCCATCCCGTCGAGGCGCTCGGCGGCGTCACCGAGGAGACGGTTGAGTTCGCGTTGTTCGGTAACCTGCCGCTCGACCGCCTCAGAGAAGAGTCGTTCGACGTCCGGTTCGTCCGCGCCCCGCACGAAGAGACTGTCGTCCACGCTCGTCCCCCTCCACCACCGTCGGGAGCGTAGTCCCGACGTGGCGGTCCAGCGGGGAGTCGCTGCCAACATCGAAAGCGGCGAGCGCCCGGTCAGCCCACCGCTGCATGGCCGTCTCGCCCCGGCGTCAGACCGTCGCAACGACGCGGTAGCGGATCCCGGCGGTCTCCAACCGGTCGTAGGTCGTGGTGCGTTCCGCGGCGGGGCGGCCGGCGCGAGCGGCTGTCGCGCGCAGCTCTTCGGGGGACCGACGGATGCCGTGCTCGGATCCGGCCATGCGCGAGATCGTCTCCTCCATCAGCGTCCCGCCGAGGTCGTTCGCGCCGCCCTGCAGGATGGTGACGGCCCCCTCCAAGCCCATCTTCACCCACGACGGCTGGATGTTGTCGATGGCGCCTTGCAGCAGCAGTCGCGCGACCGCGTGCACCCGGCGGTTGTCTTCCCAGGTCGGGCCGGGCCGAGCGACCCCGGCCAGGTAGATCGGGGCCTGCTGGTGCACGAACGGCAGCCCGACGAACTCGGTGAAGCCCCCCGTCTCTTCCTGGATCGAACGCAGCAGCTTGAGGTGCGCGACCCAGTGCCGCGGCTCGTCGACGTGGCCGTACATCATGGTCGACGACGAGCGCAGCCCCACCTGGTGTGCGGTGGTGATCACCTCTATCCACGCGGCGGCGGGCAGCTTCCCCTTGGTCAGTACCCACCGGATCTCGTCGTCGAGGATCTCCGCCGCTGTGCCGGGCACCGTCCCGAGCCCGCGGTGTCGCGCTTCCTGCAGCCACTCGCGGATCGAGACGCCCAGCCGGGTGGCGCCGTTGACGACCTCCATCGGGCTGTACGCGTGCACGTGGATGTCGGGGACCCGGCGCTTGACCGCGTCGAGGATCTCGAAGTAGTACGCGCCGCCGAGATCCGGGTGGATGCCGCCCTGCATGCACACCTCGGTGGCGCCAGCCTCCCAGGCCTCTTCCGCACGGTCGGCGACCTCCTCGAGGGACAAGTTGTAGGCGTCGCGGTCGGCGCGGCGTTGCGCGAACGCGCAGAACCGGCAGCCCGTGTAGCAGATGTTGGTGAAGTTGATGTTGCGGTTCACCACGTACGTGACGGTGTCGCCGACCCGGTCGGCGCGGACCTCGTCGGCCGCCCGACACAGCGCCTCGAGTTCCACACCGGTCGTGTCGAACAGCGCCAACGCCTCGTCGTCGTCCAGGACGGCGCCCCGCTGCGCCTTCGCGAGGGCCGCGGCGACGTCCCGGCGGATCGCGGTGCGGGCGGTGCCGTGCTCGCGAGGACGGTTGGACGAGACCACGCCGGCGGCGATGAAGTGGACGTCTCCGTAGACGGCACGTTGGTGTTCGTCGTCGGCCGAGCGGACGTTCCGCCCATCGGCGGCCGACCCGACCGCCTCGTCGCCGGAGACGACCGCCCGCATCTCAGCGGTCATGGCCTGGGTCGCGAGGCCGTCGGGGTCCTGCCACGGGTGGGGTCGGGGGCGGTGGCCGGGCCTGGCGAGTCCATCGGGTGCCGCCAGGGCCGCCACGGGGCCGCGCATCCGCCCGGCCAGGAACGGGTCGGGTCGCCGGACGTACTCGGGGTAGACGGTCAAGCGCTCAACGAGGAGGCACCCTTCCTCGGCGGACCGGCGGGACAGTTCGTCGACGACAGGCCAGGGCATCTCGGGGTTGACGTGGTCGGGCGTGATCGGCGAGACGCCTCCCCAGTCGTCGATCCCCGCCCGCAGGATCGCGGGGTACCGGTCGGGCGAGAGGTTCGGTGGGGCCTGCACGTGAACCTTCGGGCCGAGGACGATCCGGGCCATCGCCACGGTGGCGAGCAGGTCGTCGAACGTCGGCTCTGGCCGATCGCGGAAGGCCGTCCCCGGCTTCGCACGGAAGTTCTGGACGATGACCTCCTGCAGGTGGTCGTACTTGCGCTGCAGGTCGCGGAGCGCCAGGACGGTGTCGACCCGTTCGACCAGCGTCTCGCCGATGCCGATCAGCAGCCCGGACGTGAACGGGACCGACAGCCGGCCGGCGTCCTCGATCGTGCGCAGCCGCGCCTGCGGATCCTTGTCGGGGGCGCGCCAGTGCGCCTCGCCCTTCTCGAGCAGTCGCCGCGACGTCGATTCGAGCATGAGCCCCATCGAGGCCGAGACCTGCTTCAAGGTGGCGAGCTCCGTCCACGTCATCACGCCGGGGTTGAGGTGCGGCAGCAAGCCGGTCTCCTCGATCACCCGGATGGCGACCGCCCGCAGGTACTCCAACGTCGTGGCGTAACCGTGCGCCTCCAGCCACTGTCGTGCCCGCGGGTAGCGCTCCTCGGGGCGGTCACCGAGCGTGAACAGCGCTTCCTTACACCCGGCCGCCTGGCCGCGACGAGCGATGTCGACGACCTCGTCGGGTGAGAGGTAGGCGGGGACGTCACGCTTGGGTGGCCACGCGAACGTGCAGTACCCACAGCGGTCGCGGCACAGGTGCGTCAACGGGATGAACACCTTCCGCGAGTAGGTGACCCGTCGACGCCCGTCGGCCGTGACGAAGCCGCCGGCGTCGCGGATGCGCCCGGCGATCGACATCAGGCGCTCGAGCTCCACGCCGCGGCACGTCAGCAGCGACGCGGCCTCGTCGCGTGTGATAGCCAGCCCCTGCTCGGCACGGCGCAACGCACGGCGCCGCAACCGACCCAGCGCGGCCTCGTCCGCCATCCGGTCCGCCGATCGCTGGTCGCCTGAGCCGTGCGTCGTGGCGCTCGCCATCGCATCTCCCGGCAGTTGGCTGCGCGGTCATCCTAGGAGTCCGGGTCACGACCGCTTCGCTACCTGAGTGACGTAGTCCGGGTCACTACCGCTTCGCTACCTGAGTGACCTAGGTGCGACTGGCAGGTATGTGGACATGACACGTATTGCCGTCCCCGGCACCGTCTGGTCACACTTCACGGCCGGACGCAGCCGACGGAACGGAACGGAGATGGCGTACGAGTTCCGGTGAGTGGACGCCGGTGCCCACTGCAGCGGGCGCTTCAGGGCGGCTTCGCAGGAGGAGCTCGAGCGTGACGTGGAGGAACACCTGAGGGACAAGCACGACATCCACACCATGAGCAAGACGCTCGGCAACTACGTCAAGCAGGTCGCCAGGGAGCGGTAGCGCGACGCAACGAACGGCCGTGGACCGCTGGAGTCGGCAGCGGGCCCCGTGCAGGGCCCGTCACGTGCACACGACAGCCGATCGAAGCCGATCGAACATCGGCCGCGGGGGCGTGGCCTGACGGTCCTTCAGACCACGCCCTCCGGCGCCGGATGGCGCGTCAGCGCGGCGCCGTCACCGGATGAACCCCTGCTCGCGCAGGTACTGCTCGGCGACGTCCTCGGGGAACTCCCCGCCGACGTCGACACGCTCGTTGAGGTCGATCATGACGTCCTCGGTGATCGGCGCGCCGATCTCCTCGAACAGACCCGCGAGATCGGGGTGCTCGTTCGCGAAATCCTCCATCATCATGACCGCGGACAGGTAGCTGATGAAGGCGTTCTTATCGTCCTCGAGCACCAGCAGGTCGAGCGCGCCGATGCGACCGTCGGTGGTGAAGATCTCAGCGAAGTTGCAGGGGTTCTGCCTGGCGACGGAGTCGTAGATCACGCCGAAGTCCGACTGGTGGAGCTGGTTCCGCGGCCACTGGAAGCCGTAGACCTCCTCAACGCGTGGTAGCCCGTCCTCGCGGGAGGCGAAGGTCGGGTCGACGCAGAGGCTCGCCTGGTCGGGGTTGGCCTGCACGAACTCGGCGAGCTCGGAGACCGTCTCGATCCCGAACTCGTCCACCGCATCACGCGGGTACGCGAAGCCGTAGGTGTCGTCGAAGGGAGCCGGTTCGGTCCAGAAGACGTTGTTCTCCTCGAGGTCCTGCTGCTTCACCGCCTCCCACTGCTCGATCGGGTCCTCGATCGGCTCCTCGTTGCCGAGGTAGTTGATCCACGCGGTCCCGGTGTACTCCCACGCCGCGTCGATCTCGCCGGCGAGGAGCGCGTTGCGCGGCCCGTCGGGGCTGGCGAGGTTCTCCGTGAGGTTGACCGACGCCCCGGCCGCCTCGAGGGCTTTCGCGGCGATCTGGCCGAGGACCAGCTGCTCGGTGAAGTCCTTCGAGCCGAAACGGATGTTCACGTCGGACAGGTCGTAGTTCTCCGAGATGAGGTTGTCCGGCGCGGCGCCGTCGCCGTCACCGTCACCGGTGACCCCGTCGCCGTCCCCGCACGCCGCGAGCGCGAGGGCCAGCGCCGCGAGCAGCGCGGTGACTCTCATCGTGTACCTGGACAGGTCGAAGTGCACGTCTTCTCCTCGATCGGTGACTGATGGTTCGATGACGCCTGGGGCGACGCTGCGCTGCTGGACATCATGGTCTCATAGGCCGCGCGGTCGTAGCTGGTCCTCGGCGATGCCGCCGGCCCAGTCTGCCAGAAGCGCGAGCCCGGCTGCCAGGACGCTGCCGGTGACCACCAGCGTGAAGCGGCTCTGGGCGAAGCCGGTGATGATGATCGCACCGAGCGTACCGCCCTGGACGAAGGCGGCCAGGGGCGCGGTGCTCACCGTCAGCACGAGCGCGGTGCGGACGCCGGTCAGCAGGATCGGGACGCTAAGCGGCAGCTCGATCTGGCGCAGGACCTGCATCCGGTTCAAACCCATGCCGCGCCCCGCCTTGATGACCTCCCACGGCACCTGCTGGAGGCCGACCATCGTCCCGCGGAGCACCGGGAGGAAGGCGTAGATCGCCAGCCCGATGATGGCGGCGTACCGCCCCCTGCGGGTGAGGATCAGGAAGACCAGGACGAACGTCCCGATCGAGGGCACACCCTGTCCGATGTTCGCGAGTCCCACGAACAGCGGTGTGACCCGGCGCGCCCACGGGCGGGTGAGCATGATCCCGGTCGGGATCGCCAACGACAGCACGATCACGGTCGCCCAGAACGAGATGTCGATGTGCTCGATCGTGCGCGCCCTGATCACCGGGTAGGTGAGCACGCGCCGTTCGATGCCGCCGAGGTCGCGGGCGCTCATGTACAGGTACAGGGCGAGGAAGCTGGCGGTGACGACGCCGGGTGTCACGAGGTACCGGGCCCACTTGGGGAGGAACGCGCCGCGGTCGCGCACGTCCTCGACCGGCCCGACCTGCTCGTCGGGCGGTGCCTGGCCATCCAGGACGCTCACGTGGTCGTCTCGGCGGTCGACGCCTCCTCGCTCGTTGGTCGAACGGTTGCGCGCACCTCCTCGCGGTCGCGTTCACGCGCCGCTTCGCGCATGTTGCTGATCGCCTGGTTGATGATCTCGAGGTCGAGCGTTCCGAGGTAGCCGCCGTCCCGGTCGACGATCACCGCCACGCCCACCGCACTGGTGAGCATCTCCTGCAACGCGTCGGAGAGCGTGACGTCGGGGCGGAGCACGGTCTCGACCGGGATGCCGGCCTCTTCCAGCGGACGGTCGCTGTCGACGTCGCGTGCGCGGAGCCAGCGGCGTGGCCGCTGCACCTCGTCGAGGAGCAGGACGTGCCCCTCGTCGGCCTCCACCATCGTCCGTCGAACCGCCTCACGGTCCGTCCCGATGCCCACCGTCGGCCACGTGTCCGACAGCCGCACGTCACCGACGCAGGCGAGGTTCAGGCGTTTCAGCACGATGCCCGAGCCGAGGAACTCCTCGACGAACTCGTTCGCCGGGTCGCTGAGGATGTTCTCTGGCGTGTCGTACTGGGCGATGCGGGCGCCCTCTTGGAGGATGGCGATGCGGTCGCCCATCTTGATCGCCTCGTCGATGTCGTGGGTGACGAACACGATCGTCTTGCTGATGTCCTGCTGGATGCGCAGGAACTCGTTCTGGAGTCGCTCGCGGGTGATGGGATCGGTCGCGCCGAACGGCTCGTCCATGAGCATGACCGGTGGATCGCTCGCCATCGCGCGGGCGACGCCGACCCGCTGGCGTTGCCCACCGGACAGCTCCTTCGGGTACCGATCGCGGTAGATCGCCGGATCGAGGCCGACGAGCTCGAGCAGCTCATCGACGCGCGCGGAGATGCGCTGCCTGTCCCACCCGACGAGCTGAGGGACCGTCGCGATGTTCTGCGCGATGGTGCGGTGCGGGAACAGCCCGATCTGCTGGATGACGTAGCCGATGCGCCGGCGGAGCCGATCGACGTTCACGTGCGTGACGTCCTCGCCCTCGAGGATGATCCGACCGGACGTCGGCTCGATGAGGCGGTTGATCATCTCCAGGGTGGTCGTCTTCCCGCACCCAGAGGGACCGACGAGGACGACGATCTCGCCTTCGGGGACCTCCAGGTCGAAGTGGTCAACGGCGGGGACCTGCTGTTGCGGGTAGCGCTTGGTGAGCGAGTCGAGCGTGATCATCGGCTCACTCGCAGCAGTCGCGGTCTCGGTCATCGGATCTCCTTGGCGGTGGTGAGCTTGCCGACGACGACCAGGAAGGCGTCGATCAGCAGGGCGACGACGATGATCCCGACCGTGCCGACCACCGCCTGGGGCACGGCGCGGGCCGAGCGCAGCGACGAGAGGCCGCCGAAGATCTCCCGTCCGAGCCCCGGTCCGCTGATGTAGGCAGCGACCGCCGCGATGCCGACCGTGAGCACGGCCCCGACGCGGATGCCGCCGAGGATCACCGGCCAGGCGAGCGGGAGCTGGATCCGGGTGACGAGCTGGATCCGTCCCATGCCCATGCCCGTCGCGGCCTTCACGATCGCCGGGTTCACTTCGCGTAGCCCCGTCACCGTGTTGCGCACGATCGGGAGCAGGGCGTAGATGGCCAGGACGATGATGCTCGGGGCCCAGCCGAGGCCGACCAGGGCCACCAGGACGGTGAAGTAGGCGAGGGCCGGGATGGTGAACAGACCGTTGGTGACGTTGAGGAGCAACGCGGTCGCGCGGTTGTTGCGGTGGACGAGAGTGGCGAGGAACACGCCGATCACCACGGCGATGGCCACGGAGACCGCGACGAGGACGACGTGCTCGATCGTCAGTTCCAGGACGGTTTCCCAGCGGCGCTCCAGGTAGCCCCAGATGGTCACCGCAGCCCCTTCCTCGGTGTCCAACCCCAGACTAGACAGGGACGGGCGCTCGCTCCCCGGATCCGGCGCTCACCGCGCTGCGGCGGGGACGGCTTCAGGTGACCGCGAGCGCTCCGCCGCAGGTCAGCTCGAGACGCACGCCACCCGCAGCGATCCGCTCGGTGACCCAACGTTCGAGGCTGCCGTCGTCGACCAGCCGCTGCAACGCATCGCCGGGACAGCGGGTCGCGGCGAAGCTGCGGTGCCCGCGGATCGTCTCGGGCGGCACGCCGAAGGTGACCGCGGCCCACGCCAGCACGTCGGCCAGCGCCGCCAGCTGTGCGCCGGAGGGCTCCTGGCGGTCGAAGTTGCCCTCCAGGCACGGAAGGAAGTGCCCTGCCGGGTCGTAGTCGGTGAAGGTCTCCCCCACCGCGGTGACGGCCCGACCCTCGTAGACGGTTCCGTCACCGGCGATCACCAGGTGGTAGGCGAGGTCGACGAAGCCGCGTGCTTGGTGGTTCCGTTGGTGTCGGCGGAGAAGGTCGGGTTGACGCGATGGGTCGTCGTTCACGACCGCCGTGTGGTGGACGGTGAGACGCTCGATCGTGTGGCGGCGGTAGGGGCCGGTCGGGGCCGACGCTGCCCAGTCCGCCCGGCACACGACCGAGCGCACCGCCACGGGGGCGGCCGCGGGCGTGGCGGTGCGCTCCTCGAGCGGTGGCTGCTCCGGTGTGCGGGGAGGTGACGCCGCCGGGTCACCTGTGACCGGCGGCGGGTCGGAGACCGGTTCGACGTCCAGCGCCGGTTCACGGTCGCTGCGGCCGGTGCAGCCGCCCGTGGCGACCGCGCCGAGAACAGCGGCGAGGCAGCGCAGCACCTGGCGTCGGTTCACGCCCCTATCCTCCCAGCCTCGGCGGTCCCTCGTCACGTGGAGGTGGTGGTGTACGCGATCCTGGCCGGCGGCGTCGGCGCGGCGCGGTTCCTCCGCGGGCTGGTGCGCGTCGCCGAGCCGCGTGACATCACGGTGATCGTCAACGTCGGCGACGACATACAACTGCACGGCCTGCACGTCAGCCCCGACCTGGACACGCTCACCTACACCCTCGCCGGGGTGGTCGACCCCGAGCAGGGCTGGGGACGCGCCAACGAGACGTTCCACGTGTCCCAGGAGGTCGCCCGCTACGGGGAGCCGACCTGGTTCACGCTCGGTGACCACGACCTCGGCACGCACCTGGTCCGCACGCACTGGTTGCGGCAAGGACGCCCGTTGTCGGCGGTGACGGCCGCGATCGCGACCGCGTGGAACCTCGACGTGCGGCTCCTGCCGGCCACCGATGATCCGGTCGCCACCCGGGTGCGCACCGCCGACGGGCGGTGCGTGCACTTCCAGGAGTACTGGGTCCGCGACCACGCCGCGGACCACGTCGTCGAGGTGTCCCTGGCCGGCGCCGAGAAGGCCCGCCCGGCCCCCGGCGTCACCGACGCCATCCGCGACGCCGACGCCGTCGTGATCTCCCCCTCGAACCCGGTCGTGTCGATCGGGACGATCCTGGCCGTGCCCGGCATCCGGGATGCGCTGGAGGCGACCGACGCGCCGGTGGTCGGGGTCTCCCCGGTCGTGGGCGGCGCGGTGGTGCGCGGCATGGCCGACCGGCTGCTCCCGGCCGTCGGTGCGGACGTGTCAGCACACGGGGTCGCCGCCTGGTACGGGCAGCTCCTGGACGGGTGGGTGATCGACGAGGCCGACCGCGACCTCGCGGGCGCCATCGAGGACCTGGGCGTCGCGGTGGAGGTCACCGACACGTTGATGGACGACGTCGCCGTGGCGACCGCGCTGGCGCAGACGACGCTGGAACTGGCGAGGTCGCTGCGATGATCCAGGTCGCTGCCCTGCCGGACGTGCCCGAGGTCCGGCCAGGCGACGACCTCGCGGCGCTGGTCGTCTCCGCCTGTCACGCCGGTGGCTGGACCCTCGCCGACGGCGACGTGCTGTGCGTGGCGCAGAAGGTCGTCAGCAAGGCCGAAGGTGCGTTGGTGACGCTCGCCGTCGGTGAGGACCCGATCCACGCCCGCCGCAGGATCGCCCGGGAACAGGCGGCGCGGATCGTGGCGGAGGCCGCCGACGTGCTGATCACCGAGACCGAGCACGGGTTCGTGTGCGCCAACGCAGGGGTGGATGCGTCCAACGTCCCCCCGGGGATGCTGTCGCTGCTGCCCACCGATCCGGACGCGTCAGCGCGTCGTCTGGCCGCAGCACTGCGCGAACGTGGCGGCGTCGAGGTCGGCGTGGTCATCTCCGACACGTTCGGCCGCCCGTGGCGGCTGGGCCAGACCGACGTGGCCATCGGCGTGGCCGGGATCGCCCCGCTGCGTGATGAGCGCGGTGGGCTCGACCGCCACGGTCGACGCCTCGAGGTGACCGTTGTGGCGGTGGCCGACGAGCTCGCCGCCGCTGCCGACCTGGCGCGACGCAAGGCCGGTGGTGTGCCGTTCGTGGTGATCCGCGGCGCGGCCGTTGAGCGCGACCCGGACGGCTCCGCCCGACAGCTGCTGCGACCGGCGGACGAGGACCTGTTCCGTCGCGGGGTCCGCTGACCTCAGCCGCCCAGCACCAAGCGCCTGATCGGGTCGATCCCGAAGTACAGCAGGAACGCCACGCTCGAGGCGGCCATCATCCAGTGCACCTCACCGACGCGTCCGGTCGCGACCTTGATCACCGTGTACGACACGAACCCCCAACCGATCCCGTCGGTGATGGAGAAGTTGAACGGCATCACCACCATGGTGAGGAAGGCGGGGATCGCCGTGGCGTAGTCGTCCCACGGCAGGTCGCGGACCACCGAGATCATGAAGAACCCGACCAGGATGAGGGCCGGTGCGGTCGCCTCGGGCGGGATGATCCCCGCCAGCGGACTGAAGAAGATCGCCCCGAGGAACAACACACCGATCACGACGCTGGTCAGCCCCGTCCGGCCGCCCTCCTCGATCCCGCTCGCCGATTCGATGTACGTGGTGGCGCTCGAGGCGGACGCCGCCCCGCCGACGGCAGCTGCCAGCGAGTCCACCAACAGGACACGGTTCATGCCGGGCAGCCGTCCGCGTGGCGTGAGGAAGCCGCCTTCGTTGCCGAGCGCGATCGCGGTCCCCATCGTGTCGAAGAAATCGGCCAGCATCAGGGTGAACACCGCCAGGACCGCCGACAGCGCCCCGAGCTTGGCCCAGTAGCCGAACGAGAACTGACCCAGCAGCGAGAAGTCCGGAGCGTCGATCACCTCCTGCGGCAAGCGGGCGACTCCCGCGCCGACGTCCTGCCACAGCGCCCCGCCGGCAGCGGCGTTGACGACCATGGCGAGGATCGTGGTCAGCACGATCCCGATCAGCAGCGACCCCTTGATCCGGCGCGCGACCAGGACGGCGGTGATCAGGAAGCCGCTCACGAACACCGCGATGCGTGCGGAATCGAAGGCTCCTCGCATCAGGACCGGGCCGCCACCGCCCGGGCCGGGGATCACGATCCCGGAGTTGGCGAACCCGATGATGGCGATGAACAGGCCGATGCCCGCCCCGATCGCCTTCTTCAGCTCCAGGGGGATCGCCTCGAGCACCGCTTCGCGGAAACCGGTCAGGACGAGCACGGTGATGATCGCCCCCTCGGTGACCACCACCCCCATGGCCTCGGGGAAGGTCAGCCCCTCAGCCCCGACCAGCTGGAAGGCCACGACGGCGTTGAGGCCGAGGCCGCTGGCGATCGCGAACGGGTAGTTGCTGACGATGCCCATGGCGATCGTCATGACGCCCGCCACCAGCGCCGTGACCGACAGGACCGCACCGAACTCCAGGCCGGCGCCTTCCAGCCCCAGGATCGCCGGGTTGACGAACAAGATGTAGGCCATCGTCATGAAGGTGGTGACGCCCGCCACCACCTCGGTGCGCACGTCCGTGCGCCGCTCTTCGAGCCGGAAGTAGTCCAACATCTGGCCTCCACCGGTCGGCTACCGGGCGCTTGTACCACGCGGTGGGCGGAGCGGGGCGCAGCCTGACCTGGGCTGGCTCGATCGGCGTACCCCGGCGCGACCGCCTTCGGGTCGCTGAACGGGGTGGCTAGAGTGCCGCGGCGTCCGATGGCGAGGGACGTTCAGTGGCTGACCGGGAGCGTCCGACCAAGCGCGAACGGCGGGAACGCGCCCGCGCCGAGCGCCGGGAACGCGAGGCGGCGGCAGCCCGCGAGGAGCGCCGGCGGCGGATCGTCACCGTCGTGGTCACGATCGCTGTCGTGGCGGGGGTCGCGGCGTTGCTGGTTTTCACACGTGAGCCACCGGCTCCGACCGGCGTCACGATCTCGCCTGCGGCAGCCCAGGCCGCGCAGGACGCGGCCGGCTGCGAGGCGGTGGAGATCCCGCCCGCTCCGAGCACCCAGCACCTGGACGAGCCGGCGCCGCCAGCCGAGCAGCTCTACGCGGTGCGTCCGACCGACAGCGGGCGCCACTTCGCCATCACGGCGCGGGTCGCCACCTACGACGAGCCGGTCGACGAGCGACGCACGACCCACAACCTGGAGCACGGCGCGGTCGTGGTGTGGTACCGCCCGGAGGCGCTCCCCGACGAGCAGGTCTCGGCCCTGAAGGACTGGGCCAGCGCACGCAACCGCGCCGGCTTCCAGGGTGAGGGCGGGACGGGCATCATCGTGGCGCCCTGGGAGGGGCCGTTCCAGAGCAGCAACAAGGCGCTCGCGGTCCGGGCGTGGACGGTTTCGATGGACTGCGACCGCTTCGAGGAGCAGGCCCTCGACAAGTTCCTGATCGAGAACTTCGGGACGCACGGCCGCGCCCCGGAGGCGGCGATCGCCGGGTACCCGGACGACGTGCTGTCGTTCGAGGACGACGGGGCCACGCCGCAGCAGACAGCGTCTCCGCCGACGCCGGACGACGCAACGCCGGACGATGCGACGCCGGATGAGTCGCCGACCCCGGGGGCGACCCAACCGGCCGAGACGGAGCCGTCGCCCGCCGGGTGAACGGCGGGGCGAGCAGTCGTGCTTCGGCGCGGTCGGTCAGCGCCGTGATCGGTGGCGTTCGGCGCGCACCCGATGCCACCAGGCCCGCACCCAATCGCGGTAGTCGAACGGATCGAACCAGCGGTCCACGACCTGGCGGCTGGGGACGGTGGCGGCCGCGTGGACCAGCCGCCGCTTGCGGAGCATCCGCGGGACGAGCCTGACGGCGCTGAACGTCGCGAAGAACGCACGGGGGACGGTCAGCAGCAGCTCCCCGGCCTTGAGCACCGTCGTGACCGCGAAGCCGGGGAGGTGGCGCACGAAACGCGAGGGACTGTCGCACTTGATCAGGGTCAGTAGCCGGTTCTGGAAGTTCAACTGCTCGACGTGCGCCGTGCGACGAGGTCCGGCACCGCCCCGCTGGTGCTGGGCGACCGCGCGCGGCTCGTACCACGCCATCCAGCCGCGCATCCGGGCGCGCCAGTCGAGGTCAATGTCCTCGAAGAACGCGAACAGGTCCTCGTCGAGGATCTCGCACCGCCCGTCGACGTCGACCGCCACGTCGTCGAGCATCGCTCGCCGGTACAGCGCGAGGGCTCCGGACACGCCGAACACCTCACCGGGCTCATCCCACTGGCCGGCGTCGGTCTGGCCCTCCCCGCGGTTGCGGAACAGCCGGGTGCGGAACGCGACGTGGCCGGTGGTGTCGATCACGTCCGAGCCGTCCGCGCCCCGCCCCGGCCGGAGCAGCTTGCCCTGCACGGCGCCGCGGCGGTCGTCGGCGAGGAGGGCGCTCACCGCGGTCGAGAGGTAGTCGGGGCGGGGCTGCACGTCGAAGTTGGCCACGGCGACCGCGGTCGCGTCGGTGCGGGCCAGCGCGTCGTTCACCGCGCCGGCGTACCCCCGGTTGGTCTCGTTCCACAGCACGCGGAGCGGTGGCTGGCCTGGTCGCGTGGCCGCGATCGCGGTGCGCTCCGCGGCGTAGCGCTCGAGCAGGTCCCGTGAACCGTCGGTGCTGGCGTTGTCCACCACCCAGATCTCGAGGTCGTCGTGATCCTGGGCGACCAGCGCGTCGAGGCAGGCGATCAGCTGCAGAGCCCCGTTCCAGTTGACCACGATGGCCGCGACCCGCATCGCGTCAGCTGCTGAGGTCGACCGACGGCCCTTCGACGACGCGGGTGGCGGCCACGAAGTCGACCAGGCCGGACCCGCCCGGTGCCGGCGTGACCTCGAACGTGACAGGGCGCGGCAGCACGTCGTAGCCGGTCCGCCCCGTGGGGTCGGTGACCGTCGGGCTGATGCGGTAGTGGCCGGCGAGGACGTGAGCGGTGAACCGGATCTCCAGCACCGCGGTGTCCCCCGCGGCGAGCGGACCGACGCCCAGCCCCTGCCAGGTGGAGTGGACCTCGTAGAGGCGCCGCCCGTCGCCCGTCTCGAAGGTGGCGCCGGCGCTGCACGCCTCGACGTCCTGCTCCGCACGCAGATCTAGCCGTAGCGCGAGGGTCTTGGAGGGGGGGACCTTGTTCACGACCTGACCGTCGGCGTCGAGCAGCCGCGCCGCGGCGATGCGGACGTGGCCGGTCCCCACCCGGCCCGAGCCGTCGCCCTCGTCCTCGCTGACGGTGCCCATGATCTGGGCGTACTGCTGCACCCCTTCGCGGGTGGACCCGTCGAAGACCAGCTCGCCGTGGTCGAGGACCAGGACCCGCGGGCAGAGCTCCTCGATGGCGTTCAGGTCGTGGCTGACGAAGAACACCGTCTTGCCGCGCTCGCGGAAGCTCGCCATCCGCTCCAGCGACTTGGTCTGGAAGAACGCGTCCCCGACCGACAGGACCTCGTCGACCAGCAGGACGTCGGGGTCGACATGCACGGCGATCGCGAAGCCGAGCCGGACGTACATCCCACTCGAGTAGTTGCGCACCGGCTGGTCGATGAAGCCGCGGACGCCCGCGAAGTCGACGATCGCATCGAACTGCCGGTCGATGTCCTCGTTGGCCAGCCCCAGGATGGCCCCGTTGAGGTAGATGTTCTCCCGTCCCGTCAGGTCGCCGTGGAAGCCGGCGCCGAGTTCCAGCAGGGATGCCACCCGACCGTTGATCTCGACCCGTCCCCGGTCGGCCGGCAGGATCCGGGCGAGCACCTTCAGCAGGGTCGACTTCCCCGACCCGTTGTGGCCGATCACGCCGACGCTCTCGCCGTGCTCCACGGTGAACGACACGTCGCTCAGCGCCTCGAACTCGGAGTAGTTCGCCCGCTTCAGGGTCGTGAGCCGCTCTTTCAACCCGCTGGGCTGCTCTTGGTACAGGCGGAAGGTCTCGGTCAGGTTCTCCACCACGATCGCCGGACCGGTGCCGTTGGCACGCTCCGGGCGGATCAGGTCACGCAGCTGGTCGAGCACGGCGCTCACACCTCCTTGGCGAAGGTGAGCGCGTTGCGGTGGAACACCATGTAGCCGGCGAGGAAGCTCACCAGCGCCACCGACGTGGTGGCGAGGATCAGCTCGACGCTGGGCCACACGGGCAGGGTCGACGATGCGTTCTCGCCCATGGTGCGCACGATGCCGTACAGCGGGTAACGGAACAGCTCCACGAACCACGTCAGCGGGTTCGCCCGGATGACCTGCAGGGCGACAGCACCGACCGCGCTGTCGCCGGCCACGTCGATGACCATCTGCAGGGGGTAGATGATCGGCGTGAGGTAGAACCAGACCAGGAAGATCACGACGACGAGCTCCTGCAGGTCACGGAACGACACGTTCGCTGCGGCGAACAGCATCGCCAGCCCGCTGGCGAAGACCCCGATCAGGACGATCCCCAAGACGACCGCCGGTAGGTACACGACGACGCCCAGGCCACGCGTCCACACCAGGTAGGGGCTGATCGCCAGGAGCGCCAACAGGAAGTGCACCCCCTGGGCGACCACGTTGGACAGCGGCAGTACCTCCCGGGGGAAGTACACCTTCCGGATCAGCGCCCCGTTCCCGGTGATCGCCTGCACCGAGTTCTGCACCGCGTTCTGGAAGAACGACCACACCAGGTACCCAGCGACGAAGAACGCCGCGAAGTCCTCGACCTGGATCTTGATGATGATCGCGAACACGGCGGTGAACACCACCGTCATCAAGATGGGGGTGATCAGCGACCACAGGAACCCCAGCGCCGAGTGCTTGTAACGGACCTTGAGCTCCTTCTGGACCAGTTGCCGGAGGAGCTGCCGGGCGTGCCACAGATCGCGGAGGTTGCCGAGGAGGGAGCGCACGGCGGGGAGTATAGGTCTTGACAGCACCGCCACAGACGGCACCGCTCCGCCTGGACCCCTGGCCGACCCCAGGTCTGGCCCCCTGGTCTGGACCCCTGGCCCGGACCGCTGGTCTGGACCCTGGTCTGGACCCTGGCCCGGAGGAGCCTGGCCTGGACGCCTGTTAGCTTGCTCGCATCCCAGCCTGCAGCTCCCCGCGGACGGGCTCGGCCACCACAGCGGCGCCGCCGACGACCGTCCCGAGGTCGAAGCGGTTGGCGTGGGCGCGGATCAGGTCGGCGACGGCGGGCGCTCCGGCGAGCGTGTCAGGCGGGACCAGCAGCACCGGTCCGCTCATCCGCGCGGCGAGCGCTCCGCCGCTGAGACCGTCCGGGTAGTTCGCGCCCGTGGCGTACACCCCGTGGACCTGCCCGGCCGGCATCCGCGGGAGCACCACCGCCGCCACCATCGCCGAGGTCTCGAAGCGGTTGGCTCCGCCGACCCGTTGGACCTGGTACCCCGACCCGCGCAGGCCATCCTCCACCGAGCGGGAGATCGCGGCCTCACCGCCGAGGAGGAAGACCCTCTGGACGTTCATGTCCGCCAGCGCCCGCGCGGTCGGGGCCGGCAGGACGTCGCTCGCCGTCAGTAGGGTCGGGATCGGATCCGCCAGCGCCGCGAACGACCCGGCTGACAGGGCGTCGGGCCAGGCGCGGTTCTCGTCGGCGTGCGACCCGAGGGCGATCACGACCTCGCCTTGCGCGCTCGGTCCGACGCGGCGGACGGCGTCCGCTGCGGTGGCGAAGCGCTCCGGCCCCTTGACGCGCTCGACGCGGTACCCGGCTGCGCGCAGGTCGTCCTCGACCTGCTGCGCGACGGCCCCGGTCCCGCCCATGATCCACACCTTCTCGGTGCGCAGCCGGCTCAGCTCGGCGCGGATGTCTTCGCGCAACCGATCCTGTTCGGTCAGCAGCAGGGGGGCGTCGAGCTCGGCGGCCAACGCCCCGGCGGCGAGCGCGTCCGGGTAGTTGTAGGCCGTCGCCAGCACCACATCGAGCGCCTGGGGCCAGTGCTCACGCGAGACCGCGATGGCGGTCTCGATCCGTGAGGGGCCCGAGGAGCGGCCGACCACGCCGGTGTCCACGACCGTGATCCGTGCGGTGTCGGTGGCCGTGGCCTGGCTGGCCTCGTCGACCACGGTCAAGGCCACCGTGTAGATGCCCGGGGTGGCGTACCGGTGCGTGACCTCCTGACCGGACGCGGTGGACCCGTCGCCGAACTCCCAGGTGAAGGTCTTGTTCCCGCCCCCGCCCGCCGACGTCGCGGTGAACGTGACCGGTTCCTCGGTGTCGACCGTCCGGTCCGGTCCGGCGTTGGCGGCGACGTCGTCGTCGATGATGACACCCTGGGCGACGTGAGGCCCGCAGCAGGACACGTTCCCGGGGCGTCCCAGCACCACCAGGAACGTCTCGTTGGCCTCCGGTGCCGCGTCGCCCGTGACCTGGACCGCGATCGACCCGCTCTGGCCCTCGGGGATGGTGAGTGTCGCGTCCGTTGCGGCGACGTAATCGACGCCTGCGGTCGCAGAGCCCTCGTCCCTGGTGCTGTAGAACGCTGTGACGGGCCGGTCGGTGGGCTTCGCGAGCGTCACGGTGAAGATCATGGTGCTGATCGTGTCGGGGGGCCCCTCGTTGACCGACCCGCCCCCGATCGCCCACTCGTCGTCGAGGATGGTGACCTGACCGATCCAGTCGCCGCGTACGGCCACGCTGGAGAGGTCCCGGGTGCAATCGGAGTCCGAACCAGCCGAGGCCTTGACACAGTCGATGAGGACGTACAGCTGTTCCTCGAAGTCGTCGACGACGTTGTCCGCCTCGATCGGCACGGTGACGGAGGCGGTCGTCCCTCCGGCGTTGATCGCCGTGACTCCGCTGCTCTGCTTGTAGTCCGCGCCGCGCGTGGCGGTGCCATCAGCGGTACGCCAGACGACGTGGATCGCCTCCGACAGGATCGAGCTGAGCTGGAAGGTGACGGTCGCGCTGCCCGCACCCTCGTTGACCATGGCGTCGCTGACGTTCACGGAGGCGCCGTCGTTGTCGTCGATCACCGTGTGCGCGGTCTTCTTGGTCACCAACCCACCGGCGGCCTCCACGGTGATGGAGAAGGTCTCGGGTCCCTCCCCGGCTGTGCGGTCATCGATGATCGGAACGCGGACCTCCTTGCGTTCCTCCGGGTCGCCAGG